>CADBPX010000019.1 GCA_902796625.1 uncultured Pseudomonadota bacterium | reverse complement strand
TTATCAATAACCAGAAATTATTTATAGATTTTTCTGCTCCGGAGCACTATGAGATAGGTATCAACTCCCAGAGTATTGCTGATATTGTCGATAATATATCTTCTGTAGAAAGATCTAAACTAAAAAAATACGGACACGATGGACAATTTGTAGATATATCTTTTTTATACGGTAGTGATGTTATTGGGCAAATAATCAAGGATATTTATGTAGTTGTTGATAACAAATACAAAATTGCTCTTTTGTCTGCCGTAATCATAGAATTACAAAATAGTGTTTGCCTTGCTATTTCAGAAGAAATAGATAATCCTATGTTGCGCGTATATTCTGATAGAAAAGAGGCAATGCAATCTATTATAGAACAACAAAGAAAAAATACAGAGTTCTATATATAATTGGAGAAATTCTTCATAAATAAAGAATTTCTCCAATTATATGCAAAATAACGATTATTTTCTATATCCAGTTTTTATAAAAATACTGTCGCCATCTCTTATTTTGCCGACGATAGCGCGGCTTGGTGTAGGGCTATCAAATTTTTGAAGCGTTTTATATCTTGATGCTTGAATTTTACTTTTGGGATTAAACATCGCATCATAGATAGTATCTGCCGCTTCTTTAGGTGTATACCCATCACCGATTATTCGTTCTTCATAAATATGTTGCACTCTATCCTTGGGAATATTTACTTTTCTTGAAGGTATAAATTCTGCCCCTTCTGAACGACGAACAGAATTAAGAGCATTTAACTTATCCTTGTCAACTTTCCCCATATAAATATCATTAAAGTTATTTCCTCGTTGTAATTGTTTTTTTAAAATACGTCTACCATTCCAGCGAGCAAATTGATTGTAGCCGTGATTAGCAACATCATTTAATACTTTTCCGGTTAAGGCACCGCCACCTATTTGTGCAAGTTGGCCGGCATTTTGTGTAAGTTCTCTTTCTTGCGGATTCTTCAACTGCAAATACTCATTCATTTGTGTATCTATTCCCAGTTTGTTACCCAACCAGTCCAAACCACCAAATGTCATGCCGTTAATCGTTCTGTTCATGCCATACAAAACATCCATACCGTCCATCAGTAAATCGTTTTCGACAGCACGTTGCCTTTGCTTTGCCCAAACATCTGATTGCGGTTGCGAATATGCATTATAACCGGCATAATTGTAAACACTCAAACCCGGTGAATTATTCAAACTACTGCTATAACTGTTATACCTCGATGTTGTCGAAGTATTCCACGGTGACGACATTGTGCAAAAGGCAGAATTTGCACCAAAGCTTGAGCTACTTCCGAAGTTTGAGCCGGTTGTGTCGGTAATATTATTGTTACAGCTCAATCCGCCGTAACCACTATTAACGCCGGACATAAAACTGCCGGTGGCATTTGTTTGTTCAAATCTGTTGACACCACGCTGATAATCGTTTAACTCCGATTGTGCAGTCGTTATCGGCACGGGCGAGGTATTCATCGCCGGATGGTTATTGATGGCATCTGTGATATTGCTACTGCCGAAGCCGTAGTTATTTTCTGGCGAACTGCCCCAAAAGTTGCGGCCATATTGCGGATAGTTGTCCGTTATGCCGCGCTTGTTATAGTTTTGAATTAATTCATTTTCGCGATCATTGCGTACCGTTTGGTACACCACTTCATCGCGGGTTGTAAATCCGCTGTGGTCTACTCCGTAGCTATCGATTTCATCATCTTCACCCACGGAATAACCCAGCTTAATTTTTATCGCTATGTTCTTATATTTTTTTTATTTGACAAAAAAATGAGTTTGTGGTTACATAATGGCAGAGATTTAATTTTTGATGAATTATTAATTTATAAGAAAACGTGCAAGTAAAAGTCTTGCCTCTAAGAATGGAAACGGCTGTTACTGCAGAACAAAGGGGGAAAGAGCTGTATTATTTTACAACTTTGCTCAAAATCCCTTCTTTGGCAAAGATGTACGCTAGAAAGTTTTGTAATGAGACTTCTTGGGCACCGGAAAACGTCATAAAAGCTTACGTTCACTATGCACAATTGGTTGAAAAATTACCTTGCGAAGATAAGGAGTTTAAGGTGACCGCGGCAGATGTGGAAAGATTTGAACATCTTACGGATGAAGATTTTTGAACTAAAAAAACGCGGATATAATAATCCGCGTTTTTTTTTTTTGAGTTTACGAAGTATATCAATAGTACGGAATAATACGTGATGTTGCACCGTTAATTAACATACATCTTTGACCGGCAGATAAAAGTGTATCTGTTCCTTGCGTAACACTGTAAATTTGTCCGCTGTCGGTTCTGACAACGTATTCATAACCGGATTGGCTCATCATGGCATCTTGTGCCAAATTACCGACAACCATACCGGCAACTGCACCGCCGATAGCCCCTAAAGTATTGGCACTGCGTCCGTGACCGATGGTCGATCCGGCAACACCGCCGGCAACACCGCCTAACATTGTACCGGCCGAATTATCATCACTGTTTACATTAACCGCGCGAACCGACATAACCGTGCACGGAAAACCGTTACTGGCCTGACGCACTGAAGAGTAATCATAATCGGAGCTACCGATTCGCGGTGCGCACGAGGCTAAAATTAATAACGCCGGAATAATATATAAACTGTTTTTCATTTTAATCTCCTTAACATCGTACAACTACTTATATAATTATATATTTGAAAAATATTGTCAAGACTGGACATTTAAGAAGTAATGGTTTATAGTGCATAAGATTTTATGTTTAATAACTAATTTTATGAGGGTAAAAATGTTAAAAAGAACAAAAATTAAAGAAATTTTGGCAGCCGAACAGGCAATGCCGCAAATTTTACTTAAAGGTTGGGTTAAGACCAAAAGAGATGCTAAAGATTTTTCATTTATTGAAGTTAACGATGGTTCGTGTCTGAAAAATATTCAAGTTATTGCTAATAATACCCTCAATAATTATAACGATATTAAAAAATTAACTACCGGATCTTCAATTGCTGTTTGTGGTGCGTTGGTCGAGTCGGTCGGTGGCAAGCAAAAATACGAGGTAAAGGCCGAAAGCGTGGAAATTTACGGTTTGGCTCCTGATGATTATCCGTTGCAGAAAAAAGGTATGAGCGATGAATTTTTGCGCTCAATAGCCCATTTGCGCCCGCGTACGAATAAATACGGTGCCGCTTTTCGTGTGCGTTCGCGCTTGTCTTATGCTATTCATCAGTTTTTCCAAGAAAGAGGATTCGTCTATGTGCATACTCCGATAATTACAGCTTCTGACTGCGAAGGTGCCGGCGAAATGTTTCAGGTAACAACCTTAGATTTGCAAAATCCACCGTTGTTGCCAAATGGTGAAATTGATTACGGTAAAGACTTTTTCGGTAAAGAATCGCGTTTAACCGTTTCTGGTCAGCTGAACGGCGAAATGTATGCTTGCGCTTTAGGCGATATATATACTTTCGGGCCGACATTTCGTGCCGAAAACTCCAATACTCAACGTCACGCCGCCGAATTTTGGATGATTGAACCGGAGATGGCCTTTGCGGATATTTTCGCCGATATGGATTTGGCCGAAGATATGGTGCGTTATTTGGTAAAAGATATTATGGAAAATTGTGCCGAAGATCTGGATTTGTTTGAGCGATTCGTTGATCCGACATTGAAACAAACTCTGAGCAATATTGTAGATAACGGATTTGCCAGAATTACCTACACGGAAGCAATTGAAATTATGCAAAAATCCGGCCATAAGTTTGAGTATCATCCGGAATACGGCATTGATTTGCAAACCGAACATGAGCGTTTTTTGGCCGAGGAATATTTCAAGCGTCCGGTGATTGTGCGTGATTATCCGAAAGAGATTAAAGCCTTCTATATGCGCTTAAACGACGATGGCAAGACCGTGGCCGCCATGGACGTTTTGGTGCCGAGAATCGGTGAGTTGATCGGCGGATCCCAACGTGAAGATCGTTATGAGGTTTTACGGCAAAGAATTATCGATTCGGGTATGGACATCAAAAATTATGAATGGTATTTAGATTCGCGCAAATACGGTACGGTGCCGCATGCCGGATTCGGTTTAGGTTTTGAGCGGATGATGATGTTGGTAACCGGTATTGCCAATATTCGCGATACAATTCCGTTCCCACGTACCCCTAAATCTATCAATTTCTGAGGAGAGAATAATGTTTCGTTGGATTGTGGCTGTTCTTTTTATTTTGTTGACATCGCCGGTTATGGCCGAGGAAGCCGGAGAAAATACGGCTGTAAATGCGGACAATATGGCCGCAGTTGAAAAAAACAGCGATGCGGCAAAATCAGTTGATAACGGTTTGGATATTAATACCGATATTCAACCGTTAAAAGCCGAAATGTCAGAAAATGAAAAAAGCCAAACCAGCGATATTTTTGCGGCAGACGACAATGAGATGACTGAGCTGAAATGTGATGATGCTCGCTTAAAAAAGCAGATTGTCGATTTTGTTTTTCACACCATCAGTAAGAACCCGACTAATTCGGTTTTAGAAAATCGTTCTCGGGTTCTGTTGGTGCGGAATATGCATGATTTTCAGGAAATTGATCCGGATAAAATCAGTAGCCGCGACAGCTACATAACCGCAACATCTTTGGCTTATTTAAAAATAAAAAAGCAAAGAAAAGTTTTACGGGTTTGCGTCAGTAGAGGCAACAAGACAAAAGGTTTTAACAATGTCTATGCCATTATTTATCCGTTTTCGGGATATTACCGGGTAGCGGTAACCAATCTGGCGCCGACTTCGCAAGATATAGATGAGGCAGCAACATTCGTTTTTAATTGGTAGTATAAAAGTGGTAAAAAATACGGAAATTGTTGTTTATGAAAACAAAAATCGCCTGCCGGTTGTGGTGGGTGATGACGGGCTACACGCGTATATTGAGCAAATTAAACAATTTCCGGTATTGAGCGAGGAAGAGGAAATTAATCTGGTGCGTGAATTTAAGGAGCAGGGAAATTTAGCCGCCGCGCAAAAGCTGATTACCTCGCATTTGCGCTTAGCCTTGAAAATTGCCTTAACTTATAAACGATACGGATTACCGGTATCTGATCTTGTTTCTGAAGCTAATATCGGCTTGATGCAGGCCGTGAAAAAATTTGATGCCGATAAAAAAGTTCGTCTTTCGACTTATGCTATTTTATGGATTAAAGCCGCATTGAACGATTTTGTTTTGCGCTCATGGTCACTGGTTAAAATCGGTACGGTGGCTGCTCAAAAGAAATTGTTTTATAATTTGGGAAGAATAAAAGCTCGCTTAGGACTGTATGATAATAAGGAGCTTGAACCGCAAGTGGTTAAACAAATTGCCAATGAACTGGTTGTTGATGAAAAAGATGTTATTGAAATGAATCGCCGCATGAGCGGTGACAGTTCTCTTAATACGACAATCGGTGGTCAGGACGAAAATCTTGAAGCAATTGATTTGCTGGCAGATAAATCGCAAAATATTGAAGGACAACTTGAACAAAAACAAGAAAGTCAATACAAACGCAAAATTTTGCAACAGGCCATATTAAAGCTGAATGATCGCGAGCAATATATTGTTAAAAATCGCATGCTGACTGAAAATCCGCTGACACTTGATGAAATAGGTAATAAATTTGCGATAAGTCGGGAGAGGGTGCGGCAAATTGAAAAAAGGGCTTTCGAAAAATTGGCGCAAGAGGTTAAAGCATTAATGTCGGCAGCAGCACAATGAGCGTAGATTTTTCAACCGTAATGCAAGCTCTGATTGATGCCGGTATTGCCAGTCCGCGCTTGGAAACCCGCTTGCTTTTGGCGGAGATTTTACAGCAAAAACCATCGGAAATTAACGAAAATATTGTATTAGACGGCAACCAACAGGCGGAAGTTCAAAAACTTCTGCGCCGGCGTTTGCAACATGAACCGTTGGATAAGATTTTAGAACACAAAGAATTTTATAAGTATGATTTTCGTGTCAGCAAAGATGTGTTGTCACCGCGTCCGGATACCGAAATTTTGGTTGAAAGCGCTCTGGAGTATATACCGCAAGAGAAAAAGGTAAAAATTTTGGATTTGGGAACAGGGAGCGGCTGTATTATTATATCATTGCTTTTAGAACGTCTTAACGCCACAGGTGATGGGGTAGATGCTTCTGCCGCGGCATTGGCGGTTGCTCGGGATAATATGCGGCAATATGGCTTAGAAAACAGGTTGGAATTAATTAAAGCTGATTGGTTTGATGATGATTTCGAGTATAAAATTAAAACTCCGTATGATTTTATTGTGACCAATCCGCCGTATATTAAAACAGCCGAAATTGCCAACTTGGAGATTGAAGTGAGAAAATATGATCCCTTAACGGCTCTGGATGGCGGCAAAAATGGATATGAAAGCTATTGCCGGATTGCCGAATTGGCACCGAAGATATTAAAAAATAACGGCTATATATTTATTGAAGCAGGTTGCGGACAAGCCGAAAATATTGTTGAAATATTCAGCCGTAACGGCTTGATATGGGTTAAAACCGTAAGCGATTTATCGGGGATTGCCCGCTGTATAATTATGCAAAAAACTGTTGCAGATTAGGAAAAAAAACAGTATATAGTTACTGAGCAGTTTATGTCGCTCGGTTTTTCAGGTTAATTTTTTTTGAGGCAACAAGCCTTGTTTGTTTGAGTGGTAAAATGAAAAAAATAAATAATAAATTTCATAATAACGGAAATAATAACAATACGATTTATTCCTTAAATTATAAATTTGACAGTGTTTGTTCCGCCGGAAAATTCAGCGGAACCGCCTTGGATTTAATAAAAAAATATAATGAACTCGCTAAAGAAGCGCACAGTAACGGTAATTATGTTGAGATGGAAGTTTTCCGCCAATATGCCGAGCATTATCGCAAAATTGTTACGGAAATTAATGAACGTAAAAATCAACAGCGGGATAGTCAACGCTCAAACCAAAATGATGCGCCAAAAGAAGAAAATGTGAATGATGCGACCGAAAATACGTCGGAGAATGGTTTGGTTGAAACACAGGCGCGGGAAACGGTTGTCGAAAATTCCTCGGATAATAGCAATGAAAATGCGGTTAAAGCCGAAGCGGTGAAAAATGAGGAAAAGGCAAAACCTCAGCGTCGGCGGAGGAGTTTTACCATTGTTGAAGTTTCGGCCAATGAAGCACAATCGTTGGAAGAAGCAGCAAATCAAGCAGAAGAAAAAGTAAAACGGCACCGAACGGTTACGCGGGCTAAAAAAAGTAATTTAGAGGAAACTGAAGCTTGAAGAAAACGCTGATTATTGATTGCGATGGTGTGTTATATCCGGTTGCGGATTTGCCAACCCAAAATATTATCGATGCCGTTAAAGATATTTATCGCAACGAGGTTAAAATAAGCGGTGAAGAACAGGCAAAGATCTCGGCCAAAACAATCAAAGAAAACCATCTGGGAATTTTTAATTATATTCGCGAAATTTGCAATTATAGCAATTATGATTTTGGAAAATTTTGCCGGCAGTTGGCTGAAAAAATTGATTATTCAAATATAAAAGAAGATAAAAAACTGTGGAATAAATTTCAGCAGGTTTTGCCGTATGCCGAAATTGTTATTTTTACCAATAACAGTCGGGAGCATGTTGATATGGTTACCCGTCAATTGTTTCATAAATCATCTGAAGAAACGGAAAAATCCGGAGTAAGGATTTATGACATTACGGCAACTCAAGTCGGCGGATATTTTTATCCTAAGCAAGCTCCGCAAGCATTCTCAATGTTTTTAGCTAAGATCGGTGCCAATGCTGAAAATTGCATATTGTATGATGATGCACCGCGGAATCTGGCAATGGCTCGACAAGCCGGTATTAAAGGTGTTCTGATTAATCAAGATAACACCTTGTTGCAGAACTTGCAGGTTCTGATAAGCAGTTTACCAAAAATACAGCACACTCGTGACTAATTAGCTGTTCGGCGGAATGTTAATTTGAGCAATATATCCCGGTTTAATCCGCACGTTTGTATAATGCAAATTGCTGGTTTCAATTAAATAGCGCGGACGATTCATCCACTGTGCCGCGGTAGTAAAGAAATCGCGTCCGGAAATTTCTTGGGTGCGGTGATTCATCAAATAGAGAACACAGCCTTGATTTGGGGCAACCAATCCGCAACGGCTCCTTCCCGGTGGCACATCTTGATTGAAGATAACTCCGTCAAGTCCTCTTCCTTTCGGTGTACTCTGACCTCCCAATAGTAAAGCTCCAATAACCGCACCGATAAGCCCAGCCAATATCAGCATTAACATAACGGTTTTATTTTTCAAATAAAAGGAAATTGATTCAGTTTGCTGCGCCGGATAGAGGTCATCTTCGGTAATGAACTTAATATTTTCGGCCTCACCGTTATTTTCATAAACAGTATCATTTTGCTGAGTAATATCCTGAGGAGTATAACCGACATTAACCTTGCTTGGCATTCCATAGGTAGCCGGTTGGTCATTTAGTGGGCGTACGCGTTTTATTTTTCTGATTTTGCGTATTCCTCTGTTTTGCGTTTCTACCATTATTATCTCCGATTAAATTTTATTCTTAATTGTTTCATTGGTTTTTAAGGTGCGAATAAGCCGCGGTACCATAAATATAATCGTTTCGGAACGCGGTGACTTTATACCGAAAAGTTCATTCGGTAATCCGATAATCATAAAATTTTCGCCTAACTTGTTGCGGATTTTAAAATTGGTAACCTGACCGTCTGTTTCTTCCAAAGTAATATCTGAGAAAATGATATTATTTTTTTCTATAGAGGCTTTAGCCAGAATAGACAGCCCGTTAGCATTAGCCTGCGGCATTTTGCATTTGCCGATATCAAAACGAGCCATCCACAGATTCGGTACAACAAATTTTCCCTCGGAAACCGCTTCTATTTGCGCCTGATTGCCCAAAAATTGTTGCAATTTTTCAATTGAAATTTCATTGGTGGTTGTTAACGTTCGCCCGATTACCCCGGTTTGGGCAGTGGTTATTGAACCAAAATCAAAGGCTTTCAAAAGATCATTCCATTCGATATCGCGGGAAGAATCGTATGGATATAATCTGAATACGCTCACGTCATAAGCAATTAATGTCGGGCTGTTTTCAAAGATATTAATAAGATCAACCATTTTATCTTTTGTTTCAACATCAGCATCAAATGTAATGGAATAATCGGACCAGTTGGTAACAATATCGGTAATACCGGCGCCGCGGATAACATCAAGAAGACCAAGAATAATCGGACGCGAATGCGGAGTATATAAGGTCATATTTGCATGGCGGCTGAGAGTTAAAATTTTATCTTTAGCATTATAAGTATAATAAATTCCGGCCGATTCGGTAATCATTTTAATTACTGCCGAAAGTTCTCCTTTAAGGTCTGAGGCCGAGATACTGGTATATGGACCATCAGCCGAAGAAACGCGGATACCGGCTTCTTTCGTTAACTTAACAATGGCTTTTTCTGCCGGCATCATATCAAAACTGAAGCCGGTAACTTCATAACGCGGCAAAGGATCATTTTGACCGTTACGCTCTTGTCGGAAAGCCGAGCGGTTGTACGGCAAAGTCAAAATCATCTGTTGGGTTTCCCAATTAACATCACAACGAAGTGGCGTTTCCAAGTCAAGTTTATTGGCTCCTTCCGGCGTGCGGATCATACGTCTTTCAGACGGATCAAGCGGAACGGTCGGTTCGCTGGCAATGTATGACGATGCCGGAATTTCCACGGTTGAAGTAATTACCTGCGGAGAAACTTCGGTTGTTATCGGTAATTGTTCGGCAGTCGTTGCCGTTGTTGCAGACTGGTCTGTTGTTTGAGCGTTATTATTAAAACCAAAAGCATGAAGATCAATACAAGCCGAAAGGCTGAGCATAAATGCCATTGTAGATATTATGGATATAAAATTGTTATGTTTTTTCATTTTAAGCCTTCCAGTTATTGTTCTTCTTCTTCACTTGTGTTCTCAAGATTATTTTCGGCCATAAGCTTATTCATTAGGTCATCTATGTTCATGCCGGCGCCTACCGTAGGATCTATTGATTTATCAAAACCATCTTTTAGAGTGGCTGCATCTTCACTTTTAATATCTGCTTTGACCATCTCCGGAGACTGGTTGTTTTCCAGCTCTTCTTGATAAATAGCGAGATTTTCACGCAAAGCCGGAACACCGCCGGCAATCTTTCTTTCAACGTAAGGATACAATTCATGATGTTCCAAAATTAAATTTCCGGTTTCACAAATTTCTTCCAAAACATCCAATATATATGGATAAAATTTATATTCTTCCAAAGCTATATTGCCCTTGCGTACGCATCGTGCAGCAATACGAGAAATGGTGCGATCATAATAGTCGATAAGTACGATATAATTATCAACATACCAAAGTAATTCATTTGAGATTTTTGCCGAATTTTCTTTTGCCATAACCAATCCTTTTCATTTTGTTCATTGTAATCAAGAGCAATGCTTTTGTAAATCTTTTTTTATATCCTTTTAACCGTCTGATTTATTATCATCAAAGAGATTTTCCCAATCGTCATCAGCGTTAGCGTTATCGGCGGCGGTTGCCGGTTGAACGGCCGGTTGCGGAGCTGTTGCTGTTCCGTTATCAAAGAGGTTATTCCAATCGTCATCAGCGTTAGCGTTATCGGCGGCGGTTGTCGGTTGAACGGCCGGTTGCGGAGCTGTTGCTGTTCCGTTATCAAAGAGATTTTCCCAATCGTCATCAGCGTTAGCTGTTTCGGCGGCGGTTTCCGGTTGAGCGGCCGGTTGCGGAGCTGTTGCTGTTCCGTCATCAAAGAGGTTATTCCAATCGTCATCAGCAACCTGATTACCATCAACCGGATTGCCGTTTTCATCGACGTACTCCCAGTCGCCGTCATCAGAGGCATTTATCGGATTGCCGTTTTCATCGACATATTCCCAGTCGCCGTCATCAGAGGCATTTATCGGATTGCCGTTTTCATCGACATATTCCCAGTCGCCGTCATCGGAGACATTTATCGGATTACCATTTTCATCAACATATTCCCAGTCATTGTCAATTTGATGAGGATCAATCGGATTACCGTTTTCATCAACATATTCCCAATCATCGCCAATTTGTTCGGGGTCAATCGGATTGCCGTTTTCATCAACATATTCCCATTTATCCGCCGGCGCAGATATTGTCGAATTGTTATTTTGCTCATACCATCCTTCAGTTTTATCATTTAACGATGCTGATTGCTTATCTTCAGAAGATGTTTGCGAGCTTTCGGTAAAAATATCTTCTAACGGAATATCTTCATATTGTTCTTCTTCGCTGTCAAGGGCAGGAGTTTCCAGTGATACAGGTTCTACATCATCCAAATCGTCAAGGGAAATATCATTTTCGGAGTTGATCGCCGCTTTAATTTTAGCCATGGCATCGTCATAAAGATGCGATTTCGGATATTTTCTCGGTTGGGCCTCACCTTCGGCCGGTAAATTACTGTCAAGCACTTCTGTTTGGTCAGATGTTTCCGTTTCCTCATCATTGTCGGAAACTTCATCAGAAGCATTAGCATTGAAATCTTCCCAAAGTTCATCAGCTGAAAAATCTGAGGTGCGGCTTTCATCATTGGCCGTATCAGCTGTTTCTTCGGTAATACCTTCCGAAAGGGTTTCATTTTGCTCTGGCAATTGAGCAACAGTCGCTGCTATATCATCTGCTGAAGCCTTCTTCTTTTTCTTCTTCTTTTTCTTTTTCTTTTTCGGGCTTTCTTCAATTTCATCAGTGTTAACGGGCGAAATATCGGAGTTTTTAGTTTCGATAATAGCGTTGATTTTTTCTTTTGTTAAAGAATCGGTTTTAGCGGTATTATTCTCAGCGACAACAGAATCGCCTTCCGAACTGTTTTTGGCAGAATTTTCTGCTTCCTTTTTCTGATTTTTTATGCCAGTTGCCGCAACTTTTTCACCTGCCGGCGCTAAATTATTAACCATCGATTCCGGCGTCTTTTCCGCTACACCGATATCGACATCAGATGATTGCTCTGATGTTTTTTCTCTGCTCGTTTGTGGCTGCGGATAATTATCCATAGTTTCAAACGGCTGTTGAATGTAAATTTTTTCAATTTTTCCCGGTTGCCAAGCCTTCTTTTCCAACTTCTCGGTCAGAATTTTTTGGGATTCAATAATAGACTTAGACAGTGCCGCACCAAAAGTTTTAATGGCATCTAATTGCTGTTTACTGTTCTCACGCAGTGCCAGAGTAACCAAATTGGCAATGGTGGTAAGAGGAGCATTTTGCTGGCGTGGAGCCTGAGCAAAATATTTATCTAAAGTATCGACAATTTTTTGAAAATCATCATGCCGCTGATTCGAACTGTCTTCCAAAGATTGTGTCAGGGTTTTTAATACTGATGGATCAATGTTTATGTTGTTGATTGTGGTTGAATTGGCATTGTTATTCTGCAAATTACTTTGTTGTTGCAGATTGGCACCGGAATTTTCAGTAGATTGTGCGGTTTGTACTTCTTGATTAATTTGTGAACGAATTTGAGTTTGCCATTGAGCTTGTTCCTGCAACTGCTGAGTTTGTAATTTAAGTTGCTCGCCAAACTGCGTTTGAATTTCATTTTGCAGTTTAATTTGTTCTTGAATTTGCTGTTGGATCTGTGCTTGCGATTGCTGCATATTGTTAAGGTTATTCGAAAGCATCGAAGTTGAGAGCTTTTGCATATTTTGTGCATAAGTGTTAAATGATTCGTTTAGGATTTCTGACAGATCTTTTAAATCTTGATTCGGTATCAAATTATTGCTCTTAAACGCTTCAGCAAGCGAGGTGGCTAAATTTTTTGCAAAATTAGGATCTGTTGTAATTTCCTGCGTTGGCTGTTCACTCGTTCCGGCATTTTTTAATGATGGAAGTTTTCGTCGTCCTAGCAACTTTACTGTTGAGCTGTTTTCAACACCTTTTTCGTTTTCCAACTCTAAAAGATGCTCTAACAGCATTCTACCTCCCGGAATTTCCGGCATAATCTGCTTAATTCTTTCCGGCATCTCCAGCAGTGACTGGTCAAATTCTTTGCGTTTTTGCGGATTAAAAATGTGAATTTGGTGGAAGATATTTAAATAGCGTTGAGCAACCAAAACCGGATTCTCTTCTTCCGTTCTGTTACCGTTGTATTCGGCATTTTCGACTAATGAATCATCAAAAATATCTTTTGCCACCTTAGTAAAACCTCTATTTTACAAATTTACACTCCCTATTATACAATAGAGAGTGTAAATTTCTTATTAAAAATTGCATGAAAAACTACAAGGTAATTGCCACAACTTTGTGAATTTTTATCAAATCACCATTGGTAAAATTAGTTCTTTCATCAGGATTCCAGCGCAAGCCGTAAAGTTGGCCGTTTTCATCTTCACGAATGCTCAAAAGTTTAGCTTCGCCATCGTTTATATAATATAAAGCGATATCTCCGGCACTGACAACTTCGTTCGGATCAATGAATAAAATTGAACGATTAGATAATAGTGAACCCAAACGTCTGGTGCACAAATTAATGGCATAAACACCTGATCTGGTCTGTAAATTAATTGGGCAAACTACTTCTTTAAACGAAGAACCGTCTCTTCTGATTTCGATATTGCCTTCACTGTTGCTGCTACCATAAACCGGAACCATTGCCGAATCAGAATCATCGTTACCCATCACAATTTTAGCATAGCGAGAATTATTCAAAATTTTTGATCTGGTATCATTATGCTCAATAATATCGCTTAGCACTCCGTCTTCATCAAGTTTTTTAATATCATTTTTCAGTTTATCTACCGTGGACGACAAGGCGCGGGCAATATTGCGATATTCTTTATCGGAAACCTCTCTTTGTCCCATTTCAATGCGATGATACACCGATAAGGTCATATTCGCACTTTCAGCAACTTCAATCAGAGTTAATCCTTTAGCGGTACGAATATGTCGTAATCCGGCCCCAAGCGTTTTTAATCCGGCATTCTGATTAATCTTACTACGGCGGTCTTGTTCTTTTTTCCATGCCTGAACAACCTCTTCCTCAGAGTTCTGTTCATTAACATAAAGATCTTGCAAAGAACAATCAAGCAACTCGGCAACTTGGATTAATTGCTCTTGATTTAACCGGCGATAACCTTTTTCGATCTTCGAGATTGCCGATAAGCTGACATTAAGATAATCTGCCAGATCCTGCATTGGCATACCGCGCATTCTGCGGTGCATTCTGATTTGATTCGGGAAAACTATTTCTTCCATTTTTGGCCTCTACATAAATATACTGTCTATCGTCATAATAGACAATATATTGCAGAATGCAAGACAAAAAATGTTTTATATACAACCAATATTCGGTTTTTACTTATGTTTTCTGTTTAATTGATCCTGAATTTTTGTCCGCAATTCATTAATTTCCGGTGTATTCGGAGCGCCTTCCAACAAAGACATAACATGAGGTATTTCAGCTTCCGGAATATCGCTTATCATGTTGAGATAGTGCTGTAGCTGAGTGAGAACACCTTGGGTATTTTCTTTTTCTTCTGTTTCTGAGTTGTTTTCCGCGTTCTCTTCCTTTTTATCATCACCATTATTATTTGGTGCGTCTTCTTTTCCCTCTTTCTTGTCGAAGTAATTTTCTAGTTCGTCATCTTTTTCTTCACCATGAGGTTGGTCTTTTTCCGGTTTTCTGCGTTCGACATCGTCGTCAGAAATATTGATGTTCCTACCGCTCTTTTGTGTTTTAGTCTGAGCTTGATTTTCATTATTACCGGAGTGTCCCAATGTAGATCTTTCGGAGGCCACTCTGTCTTTGACATCATTAAGAGTCAGTCCTTTTTCGACGGTCTTTTGACCATTAAGTTGGGCAACATGGCGGTCAAAATCTTCTTGAGTGAAGCCGCGCATTGCATTATCTCTGTCAACATTAAAGCCCCAGCGTCCGTCCTTATCCAAAGGCTTATAAATATTATTCACGTCTTGAGTTCCTTTGCTGAATGAATATCTGGTTGCCGATTTATATGTTCCGTCATCTTGGCGGGCATAAATGGTTTCTCTGCTTTGAATGCCGTTGGATTTAGTTGTTATTATGTTGCCATTAGCCAATGTTGTTTGGGTGCTGATCAAAAGCTGATTACCTTCAATTCTAGAACGAACTACGGTTGTACTGCCGTCTAAATTACGTTGCATTATTACCACGCTTCCGTCTTTATCAACAGCCGTTTGCCGTGAGGCAAAGCGGTTTTCAAGTTCCATGCCGCGAACTTGTAAATGTTTGGTTATAACCGCTTCATGAGCCAGATTTTGATTTTCCGTGGCATTAACAAGTCTTTGATATGCGGCTATATCTGTCTGCCCGTTGCTGCGAACCATATTTTGCAAATCGTCATCACTGAATGAAAAGCGGCGGCCAACCACATTGCCGTAAGCATCACGCTGTTCCTGAACTTTCATCATTGAGGTATTAGTTGTTGCACTTTCTGGACGCTGATATTCTTTTTCAAAAGTTTTTCCGCCATCTTGTGAAACACCTATGGTATTGCCGTTTTTATCAACCATAATTTGTGTTTTGCCGTCATCTGCTGCATACAGCATATTTCCATCGGCATCTTTATGCAAAAGCTGCATTTCTTTGCCAGCCCCCGGCATTGCAAAGCCTAAAAATTGGCGGCGAGCTGAAAATGTGGCGTTGCCGTTTTCATCTACCGATCTGCTTACCAACCTTTCTGCATTGGTACGGCGACGAGACGAGAATGCGCGTTCATATGATCCGTCGGCACCCTGTCCGACCGAGAAGTTGAAACGTTTGCCGAAAATACCAAAAGAAGCTTCGGAAGATTGTATCGAGCCATCTGCATTGGTCCGGACCCGTGCTCCCGGCAGGCGGGCAATTACACCGCCCAATCTTTTGTTTAAGCCGCTGCGTACCTGAGTTCCGATGGCAGCATTGACTCCGCCGCCAACAGCCTCAGCCCCGCCTTTTAAGACACCATATGTTAACTTAGCCCCTTCTTTTACGGCAGGTGCCGCCATTGCCATTCCGGCCGAAGCAACCATACCACCGATTTGACCACCGACATTAACGCCCGGAGAGCTGGCAAATTCGTTAGCCATTGACTTTGATTCGCCAAAGAAAGCCCAGACAATCATTAATATCAGTAAAACTTTGAAGGCTCCGACCCCGTACCACGCCAAACCTGTTTCCAAAGGATCCGCGCTGAGGAATACTGTCGGATCCGGTAATGTTCCCGGAGTATAACCTATCCAGCTCTGGATTTGGCCGACAATTATGTACAAGGTAATTGACATAAATACAAAGTTAAAGATAGAATTCATGAAAAAGCCCCAGATAATTCCCAGATATTTTTCGGTTATTTTGAAGGCGTAAGCGGCAATGGCACACGGGAACAATGCTGTGGCAAAGCAAAGTTGTAAAATGCAGTCCATTAATGACCATGGGAATGCCAAAAGCATAATCATGCCGACAATCCATAAAAAGGCTCCGGTTGAAAGGTAGCCGAGATGTGGAAAAATATATAGCATCTTAGCTTCATGCAAACCATAGCACATTGAATATTTTCCTAAGCTCATGAGTATTCCGACTTTGTCTTCCAATTTTTTAATGCTGCAAACCAAGGCTGTTCCCATTGATTTTGGCAGTCCGCCCCCTTTTACCGAAGAAGTAGCTTTGGCGGAATCTGCTTTATTTTCACTACCGGAAGATGACGATTGACTACTACCTTCCGCCGGTGTGTTAAGGGTATTCTGTAATTCCGGATTTATCTCCTCAACCGGAAAACCGTCACCGTCCTCATAGCCGACAATGTTTTGCATATAATCGGCATTCTTATCACATCCGCCTGAAGTTTTATTTTCGTCTTCTTTTGTTTCAATATCGTCACCGCCGACATCTGCTTCTTGTTCGCTTGCCGAGCCGACGTTATCTCCGGTACTCGGGGCTGATTGTGAGAAAGATTTATTATCGCTGAGAATACTTGTGAACTCGAAGCCGGTTTTCCAGACCGGAACCAAGGTTAAATTGATAATAGCCTTATAGAAAGAACCTAAAGCCAACAGCACTACCGCCACTCGGAAACCTTGGAACAATATACCTTTAAGCATATCTCCTGTCGATTGCTGGCTATGGTTAGCGACACTGTTCAGTAAATATAACAAAATCCAGATGCCAAAGCCAAGTGATACCAATACGGCACAAGGTCCGGATAAAGCATTGGTTGCAACCTGAGCCATAATGCTGGCTAAAGAGAATAATTTAGCAAACATATTGCAGAAAAGACAGCTTGAACTATCATCAATATCTTGGGAAAAATTACATTGTTCTTGGAGCTGGTTGGCAGCATCGTCTGATGCCGCATCAATTCCGAATTTAGCATTTTCAAAAGAACCGACAGTACCATCGTCACAGGCTTTTGCTGCTGTAGCACCATATTTACAGCTTTGCTCAGGGGCTGTGCCACCGCAATATTCTTGTAACTTCGGGCATGAAGTTTTTAAAGCACCATTTGAAGATATTCCGCTTCCTCCGGCCATACCTCCGCTGGAAGCAGCCAGTGTTTTGTTATAGACTTCAAAATGCAGGTGAATGGCATACGAGCCGTTAGCTCCTTTATAACCTTTGCGCCCGGCACTTTTGGCCGCGGCACAACCGGCCTGTGTGTATCCCGGTAGATTGCTTTGGCTGGGGTTATCACATGGGGCGCCACCGCGTACGGAATTGGAACCTCCTTCTATGCCGATAGGATCATCTTTTTTTACCGTCTGCCCTTGGCTTACTTTATAGGCTAAAAGATGGCGATATATAGTTGAATATTTTCCACCGCCTTCACACGACTTATTGTGTTCAATCACAATGGTTCTTCCTGAACCGCCGCTGGTACCGGTAAAAATAACTCGGCCATCAGCCGCCGCCCGTACTTCAATCGGCTTGTTACCGCAACCGTTAGAGCCAATATCACTGCCTAGGTGCGGTTTTCCCGGACGTGATCCCGGTTCTTTATAATTAAGGGCGCAACTGACCGGCAAAGAATTGAAACATCCGCCGTTGCTTACAGCTTTGGCACAAGCACAGTCAATGCCGTGGTTTGAGCTTGCACCGGCTAAATCAGCCTTGCACAATCTTTCAATATTGGCGCAGGTTTCTGCCCATGCTGGTGAGGACATATTCAGACATGTTAATGCCAGAACCGTCAAAAATAAAAACATTAATTGCTTCAATTTTGTCATCTTCTTGCCCTCACTAACTTTCATCTTTATTCCCTAACTGCTCTTGTCTTTTCCGCAGTTTTTCGCGCAATTCATCAACTTCCGGAGAATTTGGCAAGCTTTCCAATTGCTGTAAAACATTGGTAATTTCACCATCGGAAATGTTACTCGGAATTCCGGCTAACGGATCATCGTTTTCATCGGTGTCATTATTACTTTTGTTCTCACGGGAAGGCTGTTCCTTTTCTTCTGGTTCATCAAAAAGCTTTGCCACATCTTCATCTTCCTCAGCTTCCGGCGTTTCGCCTTCCGACAAAATTTGCTTTAAGGTTTGATCGGCCGGATCTTCCCCGCTACCTTGCGGAGCAGCCGACGGGAAGAGCTGATTAAACATGTCATCTGTCGGATCGGCAACCGGAGCATCATCTGAAATTATTTGATCTAAAAGTTCTCCCGTTTGTCCATTATTCTCCGGATTATTATCGCCTAAAGCGGCTCTGGTTATGTCCGCAAGAGTGTTCTCTTCTGTTGCCGGCGGTGTTTGTATTGTTTGGTTCGCACTCGTCGGACGGCTACGCTGGCCGGCCGCTGCCGGCTTTGCCGCCGATGATAAACTTTGAGCTTCTGGTTTAGATTTCTTGCCCTTGTTGGCTTCTGTTACCAATGTTTCACCAAAAATCTTAAATATAGAGCCTACGGCATGACTTGCTTCTCCGGCCGTATGAGTTGCGGAGCGTAAAGCAAATTTCATTACCCCGTCAGCAACTTTCATCATAACTTTTCCTTTGCCGCCTTCTTGCGACCAATCTTGCTGCATACTGCTGGCTAAGCGTGATAAAGTTTGATATGTTTCACGTGTGCTGGCCATCGGGCGCAATGCCGCATTCAAAAGATTGCCCGGTGTCAGGGTTAATGTTGAGGCTGATGGCTGAGCTGATGTCGATGCGGATTTATCTTTTGTACCGGAACTTTCTGCTCCGGCTGAGGCCGCGTGGACATCGGAAGATGAGCCGCCGATTTGCTGACCTCTCTTATCATATCTTATGGTTGAAAGTTTGCCGTCGGCACTGACAATATCTTCCTGAGCTTTTGTGCCATCTGGACGGAAAGTTGTTTGCGTTTTGGAGCCATCTCCGCCGGTCGTTACTTGCGAGCTTAAACGCCCTTGATCATCATAATTGCTTTCAACCAAAACGTTGCCGAAGGCATCACTTTGAACCGAAGATGTCATTATTCCGTTTCGGTCATAATTATTGGTCACATTATTGCCATCGCGATCCTGATATGTTTCGGACTTAATTTGGCCGTCGGCATATGTTTCACGATTTTGCAAAACGCCTAACTTTTGATTAATCGCATCAATCCGACTTTGGGTTTTGGCATCGCGTCGTGCGGCATAATTGGCCGATTCAGTGTCATATTTTTCCGTATAGAAATGCCGCGAACCGAAGATCATACGATAATCATGCAGGTCCTTACGAAAGTTGCCGTATTTTTGTAAAACTCCGGAAGCCAGAGCGGCTGTCGCATGGCGCGCATTAATCCACGGATGCGCAACAACATTGCCGAAACGAATAGCTTTGTTTTTTACGTTATTACCGAAATTCTTAACTCCTTCAAAATTTCCTTGGAATATATTTCCCAATCCGATCATTGCTCCGCCGGCTCCCCGCATTGCCGCGCGTTTGGCTCCGCCAACCATTGGATCTACCGTATGTCTTTTAGCAAAGTCCAGAGCTCCGGTTGAGGCACGGTGTACCGGACTTGATCCGCCGAAAATTCCATCAGCAAAGATTTTATCTAGGTAATCTTTAGCGGCCGATCCCATCATACGGAAGCCATAAACCAAGCAGAAGGCAATTAACAGGAAATTGGTGGTGAAAAAGGCATAATTATCACTCATTAACTGACTGCGTCCGGTTTTTACAGCCTCTGCATAAGCTTCTTGAGAAACACCGCTGTCAAATGCGGCACCGAGTAGGGCCAATGCAAAGTAAACTCCTATGGCAACAAAGGTAAACAACATTGAATTTCGAATAACAACCGAAAGATTTTCAGAAAGCTTGTCTTTTGTCGGCGGGAACGGCCACAAAGCAATACTGATCGGCAAGAATAATACGGCCAGTGCCAACTTAAGAGCTATATCTATGAAGTACAAACCGACAGACATTGACATAAAGAAGCCAACCATATAAATAGTTCCGCCACTTAAAAGATAAGAAAAGTTCGGAATATCAAACAGGTCAATACCGACAACCGGAGCTTCCACTCGGGTATAGTCAACATACATACCATAACACATCAAACTCGAACCACGAATATAGACCTTTGTTAAGTTATCATAGATTTTATCCAGTGTATTTACCACGGCTTTTGTTATGGTTTGAATGTATCTGTCAGTATCTCCGACAAGCGTCAATGTTTCATCTTTTGTTGCATTTTTACATT
>CADBPX010000018.1 GCA_902796625.1 uncultured Pseudomonadota bacterium | reverse complement strand
GCTACGCTTTAATCCGATAACATTTAGTCCTCGTAATCTGGCCGGCATACCATTGGCAATTCCAAACGGAATAATATCGCGTGCCACACCGGAAACTCCGCCAACCATTGCCTTGCGACCAATGTGTACAAACTGATGCACGGCACAGTTACCACCTAAAATGACACCGTCACCTAAATGGACATGACCACCTATAACAGCATTGTTCGTCATGATTACTCCGTTACCGACGACACAATCATGGGCTACATGAGAATTAATCATAAACATACAATCATCACCGACAACAGTTGTAAAATGTTCTTTCGGAGTTCCTGAATGCATTGTCACATTTTCACGAATGATATTATTTTTTCCGATTATTAATTTAGCTTCCGGTTGAAATTCATTACCATGATCTTGAGGTCCGCATCCCAATCTTGCTCCCGGAAAAACGATAGTCCCTTCTCCTATTGTTGTATTCCCATAAACGCTGACCTGTCCCAATAATTTTACTTTTTCTCCGATTTTAGCCTGAGAACTAACCCAGCACATAGGCCCTATTTCTGCAGTTTCAGCAATTTGAGCGCCATCCTCAATGACGGCAGTCGGATGAATTTTAACCATAGTATAACTCCCTTGATAAATTAATATTGACCTCAGAATAAAGAAAACTTTTCTACAATGCAACACACAAAAAGTTACACTTTATTTCTTTTGCAATATACACACAAAGAAGCCATCAGTATTAGTGGCTAAAGGAGAACAATGGAGATATCTTTTATCTTTTCCGGGATAATTAGTGTCAAATTTACTTAACCAAAGTTTTTCCATATCGACGGTTTCAAATTCCCGATGTTTTTCCAAAAAATCTTCAATTCTATCTTCATTTTCTTCGGGTAAAACTGAACAAGTCATATAAACAATCTTCCCTTCTTTACTTAAGTGAGCCGCTGCGATATTAAGAATTTCCGCTTGAGCATTTTTGATTGTTTGAAGTTTTTCCGGTGTTAACCGATATTTTGCATCCGGAGAACGACGCCAAGTTCCGCTTCCAGAGCATGGCGCATCGATTATAAAACGATCGAACATGTCGTTGGAATTAATATCGGAAATAATTTTTATATTTTTAACTCCCAGTCGATTGCTGCGTTTATCCAATCCTTCCATACGTTTTACATTAATATCGTGCGCATATATTGTCCCCTGATTATTTAATATAGATGCCAGCATTAAGCTTTTTCCTCCTCCTCCGCAGCAATAATCTATAATTTTGTGATTTGGTTTTACATCACATAATATGGCAGCAATTTGTGAGGATTCATCTTGGATTTCTATTTCACCGTTTTGATAGGTTATACAATTTTGTAGAAAAATTCTTTCTTCCGAACGCAATCCGTAAGGAGAATAAGGAGTATATGAAAAAAATAGCCCTTCTTTACGCAATTTGCGTTGTGCTTCATCGCGACCGATAAAATTTGCGCGGATATCAACCGACGCTTTGGAATTTAATGAATCTATAAGTGTTTTATTGTTAATTTTATTATACAACCAAAGCGGACACTCCTTTTCTACGTTTTCAGGATATACATCATCTTTCAAATTGCGCAAAAAGTTTTTTTCTTCTGGCGTAATGCTTGATAATCCGTATTTTGATCCGTCTGCAACAATGTCAAAATCTTCATTTTTCAGATAGCAAAGCAATATCTTTCGGGGCATTTGAGTTTGAGCTTCAAACTCTAATCTGCTTCGATGACGAATTATATCCCAAACAGTATCAGTTATAAATTTTCGGTCTTTTGAACCTATATATTTACGGTTATGCAAATACTCTTTAATAATGTTATCGGCAGGGTATAAATCTTCCCAAACCTGTTCCAGAATATCCAAAACAGCTTGATATCGAGCACTTAACAACATTTTATTTGCCTTTGTTCATATTTTTTGCTTTTTTAATGTAATAAACGATTTTCTTAACTTCACGTTTTCCTTTTTCATTAATATCTTTAGTGTCAAGTTTAGATTTTTTAGCAAAATTGGTTGTTTTTTCTATAATATTTTCACAAGTTTTCTTATGAAGTATGGAGTTAACAATAGCATCGTAATGAAAAATATTCTTTCCAAAATCAAAAGCTTTATACGTATGCTGATTAATTCCGCTTTTATATTTAACAACTCCCATCCCTAGAAAATAATTAACCATTGCCGAAGCTGTAACCGGTTTGGCAACTGACATGGCACCAATGGTAAAGGCAGCACAAAAATAATACTGTTCTTCTGAATTAAATTTTTTAAATACACTATCAAATTTTGCCGGTTTATTATCAACATATTTTAACCAGTCACTTGATATTGTTGGGGATATATTGGTGTTTTTAGTCGGTTGTATTATTGTCGATACAGGTATTTCCGACTTTTCATTTTGTGTAACTTTTTCTTCATTTTTTTTATCTCCGCATGAACTTAAGATAAAAGCAACCAATCCTAACAAAACAACTGCATTTTTCATAATCCCCTCCTCATTTATTTACAGAATAAAAGAAAAAAAACTAATATATCGTTAATATGGAACATAATAATAAGAGCCTTGTAGCAAAAACAAGGCTCTTATTATCTTGAAATAATTAAATCTATTTATATAAATTACGTTTATGATATTTGGTATGCAAAAGATGATGCGACTTTTCGCCACCGGCTTTACCTAAATATTCATTGTAAAGTTTTTTAATAGACTCATTTTTATGAGAAAGACGATTTTGGGCTTCCAAATCTTCGGTATTTAAACCTTTAGAACGAAGTTTGCGTATTTCATCATTAATACCCCAAGGTTTATCAAAATTCGCTCCCATAACACGCGGCTGACCGCCGCCGGCAATACAACCGCCCGGGCAAGCCATTACTTCTACAAAATGATATGGTAACTCACTTCCCTCTGCTTTGGCTTTATTAATCGCTTCCATTACCGGTTCAACATGTCCGACACCATTTACAACGGCTATTCTGACTTTTGTTCCTTTGACGTCGACTTCGGCTACTTTAACGGCATCTAAACCTTCTATACCTTTGAAATTAAGTTCGCCGAGTTCTTCGCCGGTAATATAGAAATAAGCTGTTCGCAGAGCAGCGGTCATAACTCCCCCGGTTACTCCGAAAATTGTTGCTGCGCCCGAATACTCACCCAATGGATTATCTGCCTGTTCTTCCGGTAAATTTTTGAAGTTAATGCCTTCCATTTTGATCATCTTAGCCAACTCTCTGGTTGTGATAACTTCATCAACATCTTTATAACCGGAAGAACTCATTGTCTCATCACGTTGTATTTCCCATTTTTTGGCTGTACAAGGCATAACGGAAACAACCTTGATTTTTGCCGGATCAATACCAGCTTTTTCCGCCCAATAGGTTTTAGCTATTGCACCAACCATTTGATGCGGAGATTTGCATGATGAGAGGTGATCCAAATTTTCCGGATAATACTTCTCCATATAATCAACCCACGCCGGACAGCAAGATGTAAACATCGGAAGATGATTATTTTCGGTAAAACGTCTAACAAATTCAGAAGCTTCTTCAATAATTGTTAAGTCAGCTCCGAAATTTGTATCGAATATCTTGGAAAATCCTAAACGACGTAAAGCTGCATATATTTTACCGGTAAGGTTGGCTCCAAACTCGTAGCCGAATTCTTCTCCCAAAGCAACACGTACAGCCGGAGCAATTTGTACTACGGTAACATTCTCCTTATTATTCAAT
>CADBPX010000017.1 GCA_902796625.1 uncultured Pseudomonadota bacterium | reverse complement strand
CAATATGGCTTCAAGCCTTCGGTCACCAATACAAAAAAAAGCACCCATAAAGGGTGCTTCTTGTATTGGTGATCCCAACGGGACTCGAACCCATATTGCCACCGTGAAAGGGTGATGTCCTAACCATTAGACGATGGGACCAATATTTCAACAAATGCATATATACCCGTATTTTTTTCTAAGGTCAAGAACTTTTTTATAAAAAATAAAAAATATTGTCGGTTCTTCTTATTATTAAACTGTTTGTAATCTGTTCAATGTTGCCTAAAAAACTTGACATTCGCGCGGGGGAGGGGAAGGTAAAATCATCTTGATATAATTTTTAGTTGCATGACCTTTATTCTTTGTGACTAATAAAAATAATTGGAGGAAAGGTATGGCAAAAGATTCAAAGATTATAGAGGTTGAAAATGCAGAATATGACAAAAACACTAAAGCGTGCGTTTTAAAATTTAATAAAATAAAATATAAACCGAAGGTATCGGTTATCATTCCGGTTTATAATGCCGATCCTTATCTGGAAAATTGTTTGCAAAGTGTTACAAGTCAAACATTGTCGGATATCGAAATTATATGTGTTGATGACGGATCAACTGATGATTCCTTAAAGATTTTGTATGAATATGCGGCAAAAGATAATCGCATAAAAGTTATTGCGCAAAATAACAAAAAACAAGGCGCTGCTCGCAATCTCGGCATAAAACTTTCGCGTGGAAAATATATCTTTTTTATTGACAGTGATGATTATATCTTACCTGAAACTCTAGAAAAATTATATCAAAAAATTGAAGATCACCACGCTGAAATCTGCCAATATTTGGCCGTTGAATATGATGAAATATCAAAAAATTTATCTCCGCGTAAATTCTTTGATAAAATTATAAAAATTCAAGATTATTCTTATGATTATAAATACTTTCCGGAAATCTTATTTAGGGTTGTTGAACCATGGTCTAAACTGTATTTGAAAGAATTTTTAACCAATAACAAACTTGAATTTCCGATAAATTGCTATTTTGAAGATACAATCTTTCATATCAAAGCGATGGCTCTGGCTTCGCGGATTTGCTTTGATAATAATCATTACTATATTTATCGTAAGAATCGCGAAGGCGCTACAACCAATACATGTGGTAACACCGACAGATTTCTTGATATATTTAATTATATCGAAGGTGCAGAAAAATTTTTCAAAACTCATAATATGTGGAATGAAGTTAAAAATTATTATTATTCCTTTGTTATTAAAAGAATTCGTAGCAGATTTGACATATTAAATGAGATAACAAAACCAAAGTTTGCAGAGAAAGCTAAAATTTGGCACCAAAATCAT
Organism: uncultured Pseudomonadota bacterium; assembly: GCA_902796625.1. Classification (GTDB taxonomy): domain Bacteria; phylum Pseudomonadota; class Alphaproteobacteria; order RF32; family CAG-239; genus RUG410. The sequence continues at coordinate 8,373 of CADBPX010000017.1, read as the reverse complement.
CAAAATGAGGTTGAAAACATCTTAATAACGCTTGATTCTAAAACACAAAGTGGATATTTGATGGTAATTCAGTTCGTAAGCAAAACAAAGCCGGAATGTCAGCCAATTTCAAAAATAAAAACGAGTATGATTTATAAAACCTGTAGCTCTGTTAATCTTTTTGGTTTTTTCCCTCTTTACTCACATACAAAACGTGGTGGTAAAGAAGTGTGGAAAATTTTGGGTATACCATGCTGGAAAAGACGTAAAATGAAGGGTTCTGGCCTTGTTAAATATTATTTGTTTAATTTACCGTTCTTAAAAAAACGTTGTCAGCAATGTAAAATTGAAGAGAAAAAATAATTATTTGTGGAGTAGCTCGGAAAGATGCACTAAGCGCAGATTTTTGTCTTTAAGCGTTTTAACCCAATCATTTAAAGCGCGAATAGTTTCCGAGTGCGGATGGCCGATAGCAACGGCGTATCCCTTCTTGTGCGCTACTTTTTCGGTTTGCCGCAACTGACCCATGATATAATCGTACTTATTTTCATTATCCAAAAAAACGTCACGGGTAATATACGGAACTTTGTATTCAGCCGCCACTTTACGCCCTACGGATTTACCGGTTGTCAGCGAATCTAAAAAGAAAAGATGATTATCGCGCAAAAACTCCATTACATAACGCATCGGCTCAGGCTTTTCGGTAAATAAGCTTCCCATGTGATTATTTATGCCGCGCATGTCGGTACCGGCATATCGTTTAAGCATCTTGCTTATGTGTCCCTGTATTTCTGCTTTGCTCATTTCCGGTGAAAGAGTTATCGGCGCTAAGGCCGCCGGAACATGCGGCATCATCGGCACATGAAGCATTACCTCAAAACCAGCCGCTTGAGCCGCTTCAACTTGTTTTTTGTTGGCCGGACCATAGGCCAAAAATGAGGCCGTCAGCGGCTGTCTAATGTCAATAATCTGTTGCGTATAAGGAATACTCACTCCCATATCATCAATAACTATGGCAATGCGGTGCGTTTGTTGAGCCGAATCCGGATCAATAACAGAACTTGTTGTATCATTTGCGGAAAAATGATGCTTTAACGGTAAACGAATAGCCTCTTTGTTATTTGATGAATTATCAATTACTTGCTTTAAAAGGCCGTTAGATACGGCATTTTCCATGTTATCCAAAATGGCTTCGGTCTGTTTAGCTGACTGAATTTCAAACAAAAACGGCTTTACGGCAACGTCACGCGCCGGTACGGCAAATTCTTGCGCATCAAGCGAAAACTTGTCTTTGTTGGGGTGAAATAAATCATAAATCAGCACCGTACCTTCCAAAAAGGCGATAACCAATAAAAAAATTGAAAACCAAGTGCTTTTGGAAATTTTTTTCATATATCTAATCTTTCTTTCTTAACGTCGGAAAAGCTATAACATCGCGAATTGTTTCCGCACCGGTGAATAATATGGCAACACGGTCAATTCCCATGCCCATACCTCCGGAAGGCGGAAAACCGTTTTCTAACGCATTAATGAAGTCTTCATCAAGCATCTGAGCTTCGTCATCGCCGTTTTCACGGGCGGCTACTTCTGCTTCAAAGCGTTCACGTTGTTCTAACGGGTTGGATAATTCCGAATATGCGCAACCGATTTCCATGCCGCCTAAATAGGCATCAAAGTGCTCTACTAACCGCGGATTGGAGCGGTGGGTTTTAGCTAAAGGAGAAACATCGCGCGGCATATCCATTACTAAAGTCGGCTCGATTAACGATGCTTCAACACGTTCATCAAACACTTCTTGTACAACCTTGCCCCAGCAAGTACAGCCAGATGCATCTATACCAATGGATTGAGCCATTGCTTGAGCTTCGGCCAATGTTTGAGCGTCAAGTAAGTTAATGCCGGTTTTTTCTTTAATTAAGTCAACAATGGAAATGCGCTTAAACGGTTTTGACAGGTCAATTTCTTTTTCGCCGAGCAGCAATTTTGTGCTACCCAAAACCTCTTGGGCAATAAAGCGTAACAAATCTTCAACTAAGTCGGCCATATCATTATAATCAGCGTAAGCTTGATATGCCTCTAATCCCGTAAATTCAGGATTGTGATTTTTATCAATTCCTTCATTGCGGAAATTGCGGCCGATTTCAAAAACACGGTCAAAACCGCCGACAACCAATTTCTTTAAGTAAAGCTCCGGCGCAATTCTTAAAAATAAATCCATATCCAGAGCATTGTGGTGAGTTATGAACGGTTTGGCGTTTGCTCCGCCCATAATCGGGTGTAACATCGGAGTTTCAACCTCTAAAAATTCATGATTTTCAAAATAGCGTCGCACTGCTGAGGTAATCTGACAACGTTTACGAAAAATATCTTTACTATCCTCATTCATAATAAAATCAACGTAACGTTGACGGTAACGGGCATCAACATCGGTTAAACCGTGGAATTTTTCCGGCAGTGGTTGCAGCGATTTGGCAATAATATCAAATTTTTCCGCGGCAACGGTTAATTCACCGCGCGGGGTGCGGCGTACAAATCCGGTAACACCGACAACATCGCCGACATCAACACATTTTAAAATTTCCATATCGGTTTCGCTTAAAATTTTCTTATAGCAAAACGCTTGAATCTTTCCGCTTTTATCTTTGATATCGACGAACATTCCGCTGTTACGTACAGCCATAGCCCGGCCGGCGATGGTTACTCTGTCTTCAGTATCAACTCCGGCAGCCAAATCTTTATATTTTTCGTGCAGATCGGCGGCATAGGTATTCGGTTTAAATTTGTACGGATAAGGATTGTACCCCTTTTCTTGCAGAGTTTTTAATTTTACCAGTCGGGATTCTCTATGAATATTTGTTTCGTTTGCCATTTCTTTCATCTTTCAAAATAAATTAATCTACGCAACTATAAACCGAGTCATTTTATTTTTCAATAAAAAAGACCACATCTACAGTTTTATCATTTTATTTTTCTTTAAAAATTTTGGTTAATTTCAGCACATCTTCGTTACTTAAAATTTTGCGTACCGCAACAACTTTTTGGAAAATACGGCCTTGATAATAAGTATGGTACCAGCGGAAATTTTCTTTTTGGCGGCAGAAACTTTCCAACGGTGCTAACCATAAGCTTTCCGCAAACGGACGATAGAGCCGATTAAACAGGAATAACGGCCATTTTACGGGGTTCCAAAATTCGGGTTCACAGTAGTCAACAAAAATAACTTTGCCGCCGGTTGTCAGGCAATTTAATGCGTTATCCATTATTTGCTGACGGGTTTTGGTTGGTAATTCTCGCAATAAATTGTAGCATATTACCACATCATATTTTTCCTTCCATGGTTTGACAGCATTATATTGCGTGATAGTCATATCAAACTTAGCATATTTATTCTTTACGCGTTCGATTTGTTGCGCCGATACGTCAAAAATGTCAAATTTGCCGCGTTTATGTACTTTGTTGTATACGGCAGATATTTCGTCGCCATATGTTAAACCAATTTGCAAAACATGGGCATTTTTGGCAATATCTTTCAACAGGTCTTTAATGATTTTATTCGAAGCAAAAAAGTGCGTTATTTGTACAATCCGCGGATCGTCCAAAATGCGGCTCAATGTGGTTTTGCCGTAAATTTTGTTGTATAACATTTGCATATATGCCGGTAGGTTATCAGGTTTTTCCATTATTTACTCCTTTAGCCGATTATACATCAATCAGGCCTTTTTTGCTGGCTTCGCGGACTGCAGCCAGTCGATTGGTAACATCTAATGCCCGCATCAACAGGGTAAGATGAATTTTTACCGTGCCTTCGCTTAAGCCGAGTTTGTAGGCAATTTGTTTATTGGAAAGGCCTTCGCTTAAGCAACGTAAAACATCCATTTGCCGAGGGGTTAACACATTGTTTTCCACGGTTTTCTTTTCAGGTGAATTTAAATCATTCAGCAAATCACGGACAGGTTCCGGCGATGATTTTATACTCATTTGCAAAACTTCTGGGGGAATGTACATTCCGCCTGCCAGAACCAAATTGATGGCACTGATAATGATGTTATTCGGGAATGATTTGGATAAATAGCCGGATACTCCGATGTCAAAAGTTTTTTGCAAAATCTCGCGTTCAAAAACCGCGGATATAATAATAATCGGTACTTCCGGACAAATTTGATGAATTTTTTGCAAAGCTTCAAGCCATTTAGCTCCGGGCATTGCTAAATCCGTTAAAATCAAATCAAATTTTTTATCGGTCTTTAATATCTCAAATATCGACGTATAGCTGTTGGCGGTGATAATCTGAGCTTGCGGAAATTCTTTCTGCAAGATAAAATTTAAGCCCTGTAAAAATAATTCGTGATCATCGGCTATTAAAAATCGCATTTTCAATCCCTTCGCGCACTAAAAACTGTGGTATAAGTTTAATTTTATTTTTTATTATATACGCAGATGTGTTAAAGAATTTATAACGTTATTAAGTTTAGAGGAATGTATTATGATTATTACCATTGATGGACCGGCCGCCACGGGAAAAGGAACTATATCGGCGCGGATTGCTGAAAAATATAAACTGGCGTATTTTGATACCGGAATGGTTTATCGAGCCGTCGGGTTGCAAATGTTGCTGAACGGTGATGACTTGGAAAATCAGGAGGCAGCACTTAAAATTGCGCAAAATTTAACTTTTCCGCAAATGATTGAATTGTCAAAACATGCAGATTTTCGCTCTGACGCCGGAAGCCATGCCGCTTCGGTCGTTTCTTCTTATGCCGAAGTTCGTAAGGCTTTGTTGGCAATGCAGCAAAATTTTGCTAAAAATCCGGTGTTTGCCGATGGATCTCCGGCTCAGGGAGTGATTTATGACGGGAGAGATACCGGAACGGTTGTTTGTCCAGATGCCGATGTTAAAGTTTTTATCGATGCTTCGCCAGAAGTGCGGGCACAGCGGCGCTATAAAGATTATCTGGCCAAGGGAATTAACGCTGACTATAATCAGGTTTTGGCGCAGATGATTGAACGGGATAAACGCGATCGAACCAGAAGTGCGGCTCCGCTTAAACCGGCTGATGATGCAATTATTCTTGATAATTCTCATAATACGGTTGAAGATGATGTTGCTTTTGTATCAGCTTTGATTGATGAAAAATTAAACAGTAAGCGTTAATCAGCCTGCAGAATCGGTTCTCCGGTATACATATCACTAAGCGGTTCATAATCGATTTGTTCAATAACCATGCTGATTTTATCCGGATATTCGGCCATTTCCTGCCATAAATGCCAAATATCGGTTTGCGTAAAAACAGATATGGATGCCCATATGCTTATCAAAATCAATCCTTTTTTCATTTAACACCTCGAAAAAGGTATATAGTAACCAGATGAAAACTTTCAATTGCTACAGGTTTTACTTGACGAGAAAAAAATATATGTTATCCTAGGAGGGTTACAGTGAAAGGATATAAAAATGGCAATGTCTATAATCGTATGGGATTTAGATAATACTCTTTATCGCGAAACTCCGGAAATGCACGATCTTCTTGATAGTATTACGGCTGAGGCGGTTATCAATGATTTGCATATTCCTCTGGATTTTGAAACCGCTAAGGCGATGGTTACCGAATCGTATCGTACATATCGCGATGGCGGGGAAATTTTTGTGCAAAAATACGGAGTATCACCAAAAGCAATGTTTGATGCCTACCACAAACGTAAAGAAGAAAATTTGGAGCCGATTGTTCCTTATGAGGGGTTGTTAAATAAACTTAAAGACTTGAAATTGCCGCAATATATTTTTTCTACCAGTTCGCATGATGCGTGTGCGGCTATTTTGAAGCGTTTGGGCTTGGCGGAGTTTTTTGCCGGTCGCTTTTATTCGGTTGAAGAATTCGATTGCTATAAAAAGAACGAAAGCGCCGAAGTATATATGAAGTTCTGTGAAGCCGCCAAAATAAAACCGACTGAATGTATTTTTATTGATGACAGTTATTCTAATTTGGAATTTGCTAAAAAGGCCGGAATGACCACAGTGCGGTTGTGTCACGGAAAACCGAATGATAAAGGGGTTGAGTACATCGATTATGCGGTTGATAATATCAATGAATGTTTCGAGTTTTTACAAAAGACCCTTGCGGCATAATTGCGATTCATCCAAATAGTTTTCTTCAGAATCATAACGAGATTGCTGTTCAATGAGAGTGTCTTGAAAGATTTGGAATATGTATTTGGTTCGGTTGACATAATCTTCACTCATACTCCGAGCTACATTTCCAATGTTTTCAATGCTACTCACGCGCGGACCTTGTTCTTCAACAATTTTCGGCATTTGGTTGCGTAAACTGCGAATCAACAGCATCATTGCCGAATAGCCAACATCAGCATGAGCCTGTTCGTGGCGTAGGGTTACCTTAAAACGGCATGAATCTTTAGGCAAAGAATTGGCAACATATATTGTCGGTTTATTGTAAGAAATTTTGATTATAATTTCAGACGGAATGTGGCAGATATTATCCGAACCTAATACATGGGGAGATGTGGAAGTGGTTATTGTATATTCCGGGATTAAACGGTTCATTCCCAAAATTTTTCCCAACATCGGCTGATTGGGATTCACTTCGTGGAAAATCGCTTCTAACTGTTTTTCCGACAAGGAAAAATCATACTGTAACTTATTAAACGTATACTTAATCGTGATTTTGGGCGGATTTTGTGCCATAATCTTTTTGCAGGCCAACAAATCATAATTACGAGCTACAGCCTGAGTGGGGCAGGTCGAAAATATGGCGATCAACCATAAAATTAATGTAATAATCCGCTTCATTTAAACTCCTTGAGGAATAATTTAGCATTTATTTCTTAAATCTGCGTTAACACTTTATGTTTATAATGCGTTCAAGAGGTGGATATGAAAAAATTTTTATTCATTTTACTGTGTGTTTTGCTGATGGTGCCGAGTATTATTGTCAGGGCAGCTCAGCAAGTTACGCGGCAACCGAACTTTTTTATGCCGGCCGGAGTATGGGAGAATCGACATACCAAGGTTAAAGTGCCGCCGATTACGCAAATGCGCTTTCGCAGTGAAACACCGCCGATTGTTTTAGAAATGCGGCGTCAGGATATTGAAGCGGCAAAAAAACGTATTGAGGAAAGGCGAAAGGCTCTGGAAGAACAGAAAAAAGCTGCAGAAGCTGCTAAGCAGGAAGATGTTAAGATTAAAACCGCAGAAACAGTGGCGGAAGACAAGAAAGATGAAATTGCTGTGGCGATTGATTTGCCGCAAGAAAAAGATGATAATCCGGTGATGTTGCCGCAAACACCGCCAGAAGATATTAGTACAGAAGCGCAAAAGGTGGAAAAAACGGTATCAAATCCGGTTACAGAACCGCCGGTTGCCGAAAATGACCTAAACAATGTACAACCGGAAGCAGTTGCCGATAACTCCGATGTGGAAACCGGAGTTTTTGAAAATCAGTTGGTTGGTCCTGATGTAACAAATGATTATGACGGGCCTGAAACAGCTCAGAAGCAAACCGTGCCGGCACCGCAAAGATTGACACCTCCGAAAGATTTTTTTGCCGGCTTTGATCAAATATTTGCCGAATATCAGCAAGATATCCGCAACTTAAGCAGCGGTAAAAAAGTTGAAAATCATCGCCTGAAAAGCGTGTTGTCACAGTGGAACGGTGAAGAGCGAACAATGTGATTCTTTTATTTATCGCCAATACGCAGAGCTTCAATGAAGGCCGATTGCGGAACTTCAACTTTGCCGAATTGGCGCATTCTTTGTTTGCCTTTTTTCTGATTGTCCAACAGTTTTCGTTTGCGTGTAACATCACCGCCATAGCATTTGGCGGTTACATCTTTACGCATCGGAGAAATTGTTTCACGCGCTACAATTCGTCCGCCGATTGCCGCTTGCAACGGAATTTTAAATAAATGCCGCGGAATTAAATCTTTTAATCTTTCGCAAATTTGGCGGCCGCGAGCTTCGGCTTCACTGCGATTACATAAAAAGGCCAATGCGTCAACCGGTTCTTCATTAATCAATATCTGGACTTTAACCAAATCAGCCGGAGCATAGCCGATAAGCTCATAATTAAAACTGGCGTATCCGCTGCTGATGGATTTTAAACGATCGTAAAAGTCAAAGACAATTTCACTGAGTGGAATTTTATAAATAACCATGGCGCGATTGCCGACATAGGTCAAATCTTCCTGTTCTCCACGGCGTTCGGTGCACAGTTTTAAGATTGCGCCCAGATAGGTATCCGGTACCATAATTGTGGCGCGAACCATCGGCTCTTCAATTTTGGCTATCGAGGTAGTATCAGGTATGTCTGCCGGATTATGCAATACCATTTTGGTGCCGTTGGTTAAGTAAATGTCATAAGCTACGGACGGTGCGGTGGT
>CADBPX010000016.1 GCA_902796625.1 uncultured Pseudomonadota bacterium | reverse complement strand
GTTGGAGCAAAGGATGAATATATTGCTAAACAATATGCTAAAATTTATGGAAAAATAGGCTTTTTTTTTTTTTTATTCGCTTTGCTGTTTGCCGTTCCCAGCATTATTTTTGTCGGTAAATACGGAATTTCTACCGGAAGTGGCTTATTAAGCGGAGCAGGAATATCAAACCTTTCATGGTGTGCAATAATGATTACTCCTTTGTTTTCATTAATCTATTCAACTATTATAGCATTCTATACGGTTCGTAGGTCTCTAGAAAAAATGGTATAATTATGCTGAAAAAAATCCGAAGATATGCTTTAATTGCAATAATATTACTTCTCTTCCTTTGGAGCGCCGGATTATGCTTTTTTGGAGTTAAAATAAACTCATATAATGTTGATTTTACAACCAAAACAGATGCTGTTATTGTTTTAACCGGCGGTCGAAACAGAATTATTGAGGGTATAAAAATTATTAATGCACATCTGGCTGACCGCCTCTTTATTTCCGGTGTTTCTGCTGACGTTACACTTGATGATATAGAAAAATCGCATAACATAAAAATTACGAATCCGGAAATGGTTGAATTGGGATATAATGCGGCAAATACAATTGAAAATGCTTCGGAAATCAGTGATTGGATAGAAAATAATGATATCGAATCTGTCAGGTTAATAACTTCCAATTACCATATTCCGCGCAGTATTGAGGAGTTATCGGTATATCCGCTTAATGCAACCGTTTTAATTCATCCGGTTTATTCCGAAAAAGTTTCTGCTCAGTGGTGGAAGACAAAGGGAACACGAAAGTTAATAATATCGGAATATAATAAATTTTTATATGCATATATGCGCAATTGTTTGAATTTATGGAAAAGGAAATAATATGTTAATAATAAGATCTTTATTGGCTAATATATTTTTTTATGGAACCATTATAATCGGGTGTACCATTCAGTTACCAATAGCTCTATTACCTCAGAAAGTGACCATCAATTTTTGGGATAAAGTATGCATGCCGATTGCTTTATTTTGGATACATTTATTTGCCGGTATTAAATTTGAACTTCGAGGCAAAGAAAATATACTGAAAAGTGAAGCAATTTATGCTTGTAAACATGAATCAGCCTTGGAAACTTATGCGTTTACTCAATTTGTTCCTACCATAACATACGTTTTGAAAAAAGAATTGATTTACCTGCCTTTTTTTGGTTGGACACAGTATTTTTACGGAATGATTCCGGTTAATCGTCGGGGCGGAGCCGGTTCAATGAAGCATATGGTGAAAGAGGTTAAGAAAAGAACCGATAAAGGTCGTCCGGTTGTAATTTTTCCCGAGGGAACCAGATGTTCTCCCGGAACAACTAAGGGCTATAAGTCAGGCATTGTTTTTTTAGCGGAAAGTTTAGATCTTCCTGTTGTGCCGGTGGCTGTCAATACCGGATTATTCTGGGCTAAAAACTCTTTTTTGCGTTACCCCGGAACGGCTGTTTTTGAATTTCTTCCGCCAATCTATGTTAAAAATAAAACAAAAGAAGAGTTTATGACGGAATTACAAAATGTTATTGAAGACAAATGTCGAGAACTTAATCAAGAGGCAGTACAAAAGTATCCTTACATTTCCAAGTTTTTGGTTGAGAATAAAAATGATGCGGCACATAAGTAAATATTTAATTACATTAGGTAAAGGATTAGCCGGATTATTCAAAATATTAGGCATATTATTCATAATATGTGGGGTTGGTGTATTTATAATAAAGCAATATAAATATTCCCATATTGATATTCCGGATAATTCGTACTTGGTTATAGATTTTTCTGACGATTTTTCAGAAACCCTTACAGATAATCTGATTGATGAATTTATGGAACGTCCGCAGATGAAATTGAAAAAGTTGATTGATTGTATTACGATTGCAGCAACCGATAAGCGGATAAAGGGGATTATTGCCAGAATTGATCAGTCAAGTTTAGGCTTTGCTCAAATACAAGATGTTGCTCGCGCCATAATTCTGTTTAAGAAAAGCGGTAAAGATGCGATAGTATATTCACAAAGTTTCGGTAGCTTGGCCCGCGGTAATAAAGAATATTACCTGGCAACATTTTTTGATAAAATATTTATGCAACCGCTGGCGACAATAGGTATAACCGGTATAGATATAGAAATTCCGTTTGCCCAAACAGCTCTGAACAAATTAGGAATTGAAGCCGAATTTTATACTCGTTACGAATATAAAACGGCTATGCAAAGTTTTACCGATAATCACATATCACCGGCATTCAAAGAAAATATGACCGGATTGGGACTGAGTTTAATGACAAGTTTAAAGGAAGGAATAAAAAAGAATCGCAATATTAAAAACTTAGATGATATAATCAATCAAGCTCCGATCTTTACTGAAGAGGGAAAGAAACTCAATTTGATTGACGATACAATGTATCTTTCCGATTTGGAAAAATTATTGAAGAATAATAATGTTGAAAGTTATATCAGCATTCATGATTATGCAACACAAATAAAACCTTATAATGGTGACTATCCGGT
>CADBPX010000015.1 GCA_902796625.1 uncultured Pseudomonadota bacterium | reverse complement strand
TTGGTGCGCTAGGCCAGACTTGAACTGGCACGGGATAAATCCCAACAGATTTTAAGTCTGCAGCGTCTACCGATTCCGCCACAAGCGCATCACTGGTAGACTTTATACCTAAAAAAAATTTAAATTGCAACATAAAACTTGAGTTTTTGTAAAAAATATGCTTAATTATTTTCGGAAAGAGGAACAACCTTCCTCTAAATAACTTAAGAACGCGACAGAAACAGCGTTTCGGCGTTCTTTGGGGAGAATAAAATGAAATCTGTTAATATTTCTCTTCGTCATTATTTATTGCCGAATATATTGGAAGACGGCTGGAAATTTGTGAGTATATTAGCGGTTTTTTCGCTGATTACGGCATTAGTATGGCTACCGTTAGGAGTTTTATCTTTACTGCTGACCATAATATGCTTTTACAATTTCCGCGATCCGGTACGAATAACGCCAATAATGAATGATGCCGTAATCTCACCGGCAGATGGCAAAATTATTTCGATAACTCGAGAAAAAGGTCCGGATGCATTAGGAATGGAGCGTAAAAATTTTACCCGCATATGCATATATAGCAACATAATGGATACCCATGTTTGCCGCATACCGATTAAAGGTAAAATAATTAAAACGTTTTATGATGCCGGTAAAGGAATTACCAAAAATTTCAACAAAAACGATATAGGTAATGAGAAAAGCATGTTTGTTTTACGCCATGATGCAAAAACAGATTTAATTGTTCAACAAACGGCGTTTTTTTGTAATAAAAGGTTGATAAACAAAATAAAAACCGGTGATGAAGTGCTGACCGGATCACGTTTCGGTCATACTCGTTTCGGCGCTTATATTGATTTGTTTTTACCGGAAAAGATTGAACCACAGGTTTGCATCGGACAAACAATGATAGCCGGAGAAACCATAATTGCAGATATCAAATCAGACGCTCCCCGCATTGAAGGAGAAATCAGATAATGAATAAAAGAAATACCGCGGCAGTTCGTGCCCGCGACGCCGCACGTACGGCGCAAAGAAAAGCAATCGGCAAATTTAAGGAAGTACCCTTCCGCAAAATGGCACCGAATATAGTTACTTTGATGGCATTATGCTCGGGAATAACGGCAATTCGTTATGCTATTGCCGCCAAATGGGTTTACGCTGTATTATGTTTATTTTTTGCCGGAATTTTTGACGGATTGGATGGCCGTGTTGCCCGAAAATTAAAAGCCTCATCAAAGTTTGGAGCCGAATTGGATTCTTTATCCGATTTTGTCAGTTTTGGCGTTGCTCCGGCAATTTTGATGTATCAATGGAGCTTACATACCGTTTCGCACTGGGGATGGATATTTACTTTAATGTTTTCTGCGGCAATGGCTTTGCGATTAGCTCGTTTTAATACAATGCTGGAAGATAAAACGGTTCCGGAATATTGGTCACATTATTTTGTCGGTGTTCCGGCTCCGATGGCTGCGGCAATGGCGGTTATGCCGATTTTGATATGGTTTGACAATCCGGAATTGGAATTTTTATTGCGCAATAAATATGTTTGTTGCGGATTAATGATGGTTGTCGCCTTTTTAATGGTCAGCCGCATTCCGACATTGTCATTAAAAAAGACCAAAATCAGCGCAGATTTATTTATACCGATAATGATATTGTTTGTTTTGTTTGTAAGTTGCCTGATAACCCAGCCTTGGCTGACTCTGGGTATAGTTACTTTACTGTATGTATTAACAATACCGCTGACAATTATCCGCTTTATGCATGAAAGACGTAAGGCAAACGAAAACAAAGAATAATAAAAAAGGGCCGATGTTTCGGTCCTTTTTTACGGTTAAATTATTTTTTTAATTCAATTTCATAAAGAATAAGCCCTTGTATCGGATCAATCATAAAAATCCAATTGGCAAAATATTTTTGGTTGTTTTTGATAAATTCCGGTACTTCGATATCGGGAATTCTTTCCTGTTTCAAAGTAATTTCCAACCAAAAATTATCTTGAGCTTTATAGATGTTAATTTCATAAATCAGTCCGACTTTAGTAATAATTTGCAGCTGCTTATGCGGAGCATTGGGATTATTTTGGAAAAATTTTTCTTTTTCGACAATGCCGTTATAATTAATAAAAGTAAGAACAGTCAGAATGTCGCGCAAATCCATATTATACGGGGAATCTTCGAGCTCTTGCAGCGGATTACTTTCCACTCCGTGAAAGATCATTTTATTAATGGTTTCCGGATTAATGCTGAGTAACGGATAAGGTATCCAAGCCTGAGCCACACCGGAAAATCCTTCCATATTATTTGATTTATAGATGTAATGCCCGTTAATTCTGCGCCAATAAACTTTTGAATTATTTGGATCGATACTTCCGATAACCACATCATCCAACATTTTATCATTTACATCATAAAGAGTAAGCCGCGTTCCGGCGCCGGATAAACCTTCGGCATCCGGCAAATTTAATTGAAATTTTTGCAATTTTTTGGGCGTCAGATCCAAAACGGAAACAATCCGCGAATGATTGATAATATCGAATAACTTGGCCAGCATTTCGGTATTTACATAATAGTCTGCCGCTTCTTTAAAGAACCACATATCATCTTTTTGATAAAGATTAATTTCGCCATTTTCGGCAGTAACCAAGCGAATATGACTAAGCTTAGGCAAATTTTTTTTCGTTTGCGCAAAAGCATAATCACCACGAACATTCAGTTCATCTTGATAAATCAGGTAGGCTTTGGAAAGCAAAAAAAGCACAAAAGCTGCGCAACCGAAAATAAAAACCCGAACTAAATTTTTTTTATTCATCAAAAATCTCCTTAATTTTGCGGTTATTGTATTTTTGCTTGGCCCGCATTAAAATCCACAGTATTCCGGCCAGACATAGCGGCCAACCGACAACAAAAGCCAAAATAATTTTTCGAACAATAAAAGCATAATCCTGTTGAATTTGATAAAGCAGATTTTGCAATTTTTCCTCTTGTTCAGCCACCTGACGTCCGGCACTGCTGACTTGCAGCATTTCCTGAAATTTATCGACATTATCACCGCTTTGTTGCTTTATAATTCGGTAAGATTCCTGCAAATCTTCATTAAGACTTATTAACTCATCTTGATATTTGAGTAAAGACTTTTTCTGTATTTTTTCGCTGATATTGGCTTGTTCACCGCTATCACCGTTAATCGGGAGTTGATTATAGACATTATTGCCGACCAAAAAGTCAACCAAGGTTCGAAAAACCTGCATATTCGGGGTTCTTTCGATAACACTGAACGGATTTCGATCAGCAGATCGATTATCAATCCAGTATTTATCCTCGATCCAGTCGGCATCACCGATTAAAGCAACGGTAGCTTGATTGTTGCTGTTGATATGCGGTTGCATTTTTAAGGCAAAATTATTGTATCCGAAGAAAGGGTTAAACATAAACAAAGAATCAATTTTGCCGTTTAAGATAAGCCCGATAAAACCATTTTCGCCTTCAATAAACGGCGTAATATTTAAAATTTTATCACTGACCGTGAAAGACATAGCATTATTAAAGACGATTTGTTGCTTATAAGGATAAATATTTCCGCTTAATTTTCCGCTGTTCAGCAGAGTATCACCGGCAATACTGATACCCCAAGGACCGAAAAACTGGTCTGCTTCCAAGCTTTGTGCGTTGATTTCATCGCTTTGACTTTCGGTATACGCATCAAGTAAAAACAGCACTTTTCCGCCGCGCATAATATATTGATCGACCGCATATAACAGGTTAGCACTAAGGTTTTTCGGATTGAAGAGAATTAACAAATCCAACTTTGCGGAAATTTCATAGGCCGTGCCGTTAATATTGAGCAATTTATAATCATTTTCCAGATTTTGCAAAACGCCCTCATAAACATCGATATTTTGCGTTTGGTCAAGGAAAATGCCGATATTTTTTCTTAAACCCGAATTACTGATTTGCAAAAGAGCTTTATCAAAATCTTTTTCCAAGAAACGTTTTCGTTCCGGTAACAGTTGCTTGATTATTCTTTCCTGTTCGTTATCGTTACGCACGATAGCCCCGAAAATGTTTCGGCTCCCCTGCGGATTAAATTCAAAAAACATTCCCTTTTCTGCGGCATTTTCTTCGCCGGCGGCAAAGGCTTCGACAATTTCAGAGTTGACCTTAATCATTCCTTTGGAATATTTTTGATATTTTTGCAAGAAACGCTTAACTTGCTGAAAATAGTGGCTAATTTGCCGGTTTTGCTTTAAATAATCTTTGCTGACAATAACATCGATATAAATCGGTTCGTTAATATTTTGAACAATTTCACGCGTTTGCGGTTTTAATGAATAAATCTTGCGTGCGGTAAAATCGGCTTTAGCGGTAAATACATTATAAGTAAAAAGCCATAAACAGGTAATACCGAAAATTAGTGCCACGGCAAAAGCCAACAGTTTGACAGTTTTATTTTTAACAACCAATCTCTGATATTCAACAGCCAGAACTTGTAAAAGTAAAAAACCGCCGGTGAAGAAGATAAAATATAAAATGTCCGGAACACCGATTTCCGCGAATAAAAAGTTTTGTAACACGCTGTAAAAATAGATGAACGGAGCGGCAATCCAACAACCGATGATAAACACGGTAAGAACGTAAGCCAGCATAACATTCCGGCATAATGCTGAAATCAGCCCCCCGATTGCGGTAAATAATAAAATCACTGCCCAAATACCGATAAAACTGAGGATAATATTTCCCCAATCTATGCTTATCAGGTTTGCGGAATAAATAACAAAAGGCAACAAACCTGCCGACATAATAAAGCACAAACAAACCACGGCGAAAAATTTAATCAAAACGATTTTATATAATTCCACCGGCTGAGTAAGTAAAAATTCGGCGGTTCCGCTTTTAAATTCTTCGGACCAACTGCGCATGGTTAACGCCGGCAGCAAAACCGCCCAAATCAGCGGCTGAGCATAAAACATCGTGTATAAGGAATTGTCGGTCATTTCGAGATAAGATCCGAAAAATATGGCATAACCGACGGACACGGCACAATAAATAGCCCAAATAACATAAATGGAAATATTGCGGAAAAATCCCCCGAATTCTTTTAAGAATAAAGCCTTATATTGTAACATATCAACTCCTGTCAGCGGTTATATTGCGGAAAGACTCTAAAAGACTATTTTTTGCGGATTGTTTAAATTTTTTCAAAGAATTATCAAATTCCAAGATTCCATTGCGAATTAACAGAACGCGGGTTGCTAAAATTTCCACATCTTCCAGCACATGAGTAGAAATAATAACCAAGTGTTCTTTGGCATAATCTTTTATAATATTACGAAGAGTAAATTTTTGGTTAGGATCCAATCCCTCGGTTGGTTCATCGAGGAGTAGTATTGGCGGAAAATCAAGCAAAACGGCAGCCAATTCGACACGTTTTTTAAATCCTTTGGAAAGAGTTTCGTTTTTTTGTTGCAAAACGCTGTATAATTCCAGTTTTTCCACTACATTTTTAATTCTTTCGCCGAGTTTTTTTTCGTCGATATTACGCAAAAGACCGACAAACCGCAAATAATCATAAACCGACATATCGGCATAAAGGGCAGAAATTTCCTGCACATAGCCGATTCGCTTTAAGGCTTCAATTCGCGCATTTTTAATATCATAACCGTCGATTCGCACCTCTCCTTTTGCGGGATCAAGAAAACCGCTTATAATGCGTAACAATGTTGATTTACCGGCACCATTTTCGCCCAATAAGGCAATAATTTCACCGGTTTTAGCCTTGAAACTCACCTCATTTAAAACCATATGCGAACCAAATGACTTTGCGATATTATTCACTTCAAGCATCTGTCTGTTGCTCCTCATAACAAATTTTTTCAACCACGGCAAAAAACAGTGGTGACAAATTAATTTTAATGGAGTAATAATTAATAAAACGCTTAAATGGAGCATAAAATTGGATAATTTTACAAAAGAGGAAATAAAGAATTTTGTTATCGGTTTGGTTGTCATTGTTATGGCAATGATAGCTGTGGCGATATATCGTTGGCAAAGCAGTGTTTGGGCAGATGCGCAAAAGACGGATTACGCACTATATGCCACATTTAATCGCACTGACGGTCTGGAAATAGGTAATAAAGTACGAATGGCCGGCATAGATATCGGTTATGTTGAAGATTCGGTGCTTGACAGCAATTTCCGTGCCACTCTGACGCTGAAAATAAAGTCGGGCATTGCAATACCTGATGACAGCAGTGCGGCAATCGTAAGCTCGGGAATTTTAGGCGGAAAATATATTGAAATAGAACCCGGCGGTTCAGAAGAATTTTTAACGGAAGGTGCTGAATTTGTATATACGCAAGATGCCATGGTTTTGGAAGAACTGGTTGATCGGATAATATCAATGGGAAAGGCAAAGCGTAAACAAGCAACAGTTGCCAAAGAATCATCACAAGAAACGGAGAAAAAAGATGAATAAAAAACCGGTTGAAACAATTATGGGAATAGTTGTTCTCGTTGTTGCCCTGCTGTTTTTGGTTTTTGCTTACAGAGTTTCCGATTTGCAGGTTGTCAAAGGCTATAATCTGTCGGCAAAATTTTTAAAAGTCGGAGGGTTAAGTATAGGTTCTGATGTACGTATTAACGGCATTAAAGTCGGAACGGTTACTTCGCAACAGCTCAATAATGATGATTATACCGTAACGGTCAATTTCAGCATTTCCAGCGATACCAAGTTACCGAAAGACAGTACGGTAGTTATCGTCGGAGACGGTTTGATGGGCGATAAGTTTGTTAAAATTGAGCCGGGAAAATCCGCTGAAATGCTTTCAGACGGCGATTCTTTTGTTAATACCAAAGACTTTAAAACCCTTGAGGATATGGTCGGCGAAATAATATTTATGGTAACTGATAACGGAAACGGCAATGAATAAAATGAAGCTAATATTTTTTGTTTTGGCTCTTTTACCGCTGTGCGCTCTGAACGCGTCCGCCGAGAATATTAAAAAGAATACGGCGCGTCTGCAGGCTATGGATAAAATTACCGGCCGCGTCAGTGTTATAGATGTTCCGGTGAACGGCGAAAAAGAATTCGGTTCATTGTCGATAGTGATTCGCAGCTGTCAAACACGTCCGGCCGAAGAGACCCCGGATAATTTTGCCTTTGCCGATATAACCGATAAAAATTTGCAGGGGGAAGAGTTTAATATTTTCAAAGGCTGGATGATATCTTCGTCACCTGCGACCCATGCTGTAGAACACCCGATTTATGATGTTTGGTTGCTTAAATGTGTTGATACAAAGGTTGATGCAAAACAGTTATTGAGTGATGAACAGTTATCTGCTCGCGATAATATAGCCAAACAACAGGAAAGTAATGAAGAATCTAAAGCTCTGCCGACAACTGATGCTGAAAATGAATCCGACAATATGTCAGAGCCGATACAAGAATTGCCGGATGAAGAATCTCGCCCTCAACCGGTATTACAATCGGAAGAAACCATGATGACGACGGAATTCTCGTATGATGAAGATAATATAGAAGAAGACGCGGAAGTTGAAGCGACAGATTCGGCAAATAATAGCGACAATGATGCGGCCAATGCGGAACCTGAATCCGATACACCGCCGCAAGAAGAAAAGCCGGCAGAAGAAATGTCTTTAGACAGTTTAGTTTCAGAAATTTCCGAATAATATGATAAAAAAGCCTCACTGCTGTGAGGCTTTAATATTATTGATGCTAAAATTAATCTTCAGCCATTTTAGAACGTTTACGTGCAATCGGATCTAAAATTTTCTTCCGCAGCCGCAAAGATTTTGGTGTAACTTCCAACAACTCATCAGCCTGAATATAAGCCAAAGCCTGTTCAAGGCTCATTTTGCGCGGCGGGATCAGGTCAATAGCCTCATCTTTACCGGCGGCACGAATATTGGTAAGCTGTTTAGATTTTGTCGGATTAACTTCAATATCGTTGTATTTATTATGCTCACCGATAATCATACCGACATAAACCGGACTGTTGTGCTC
>CADBPX010000014.1 GCA_902796625.1 uncultured Pseudomonadota bacterium | reverse complement strand
TGGGATAACGGGTACGAAAAGGTGCCGACCCCGCAGAATAAATCAGCAATTTGTCCGTTACTATCGCCAACATATTGTAAAACCAGGTCGGTGAGAGCCTTTTGGCCGGCATTGGAAGCCTGTAAAAATGTTCCGGCCGGAATAAAAACATGATAACCGCCGATATCAATGTAAGGGCGATCCTTTTCCAGAATAGTTTCAGGATAGGAATTTTTTTTGCCGACGGAAAAGCGGACAACAGCCGGAGTATTATTGGTAAATTCACTAATTAGCATACGCTGTTCTAAATTAATTGCTTCTTCAATTTCCAACAAAATGTCAATACCGTTGGCGGCTTGCGTGAGCCAGATTTCTCCGCTGTTAATTTGCTGGGTAGAGATTTTATTTTTAATTCTGACGGTGATGGGAATTGTGCAGAATTGGTTTAAGAACTGTTTGATGAGCGGTAACAAAGCATTTATTTCCGGAGTAAGAGATGAGCAACTGTCTATATCGACGATATTGTGACTTTGCGTTGCATTAAACCCGCAAACAAGCTGTTTTTTATTAAACCGGAATGTTAATTCGGCACGTCGCCGCAAGCCGTCGGATATAAAAATCGGCGACTGAATATTAAGCGGTGGTTGGTGCAGGTTTTGCAAAATTTGTTCAAACAGTGAATTTTTGTATCGGCGATATTGTTCATCGGTCATATTTCGCAATGGGCAGCCACCGCAATTATTTGAATATTGGCACATCATCGGCATATCTATAAAATTTTACTTTCATAATTATCCAGTAAAGAAATTTCATCACTTTCTTCATTTTGGAAAATCGGATGAATATTTCGCTGTTGAGTTTTCTTATGTTTGGTCATTAATTTTTTAGCCGCTTCCGCATTATACACACAAATGCAGTTACGTCCGTTATTTTTGGCTAAATACATTGCATCGTCAACTTGTCCCATTAAAACTTCCAGACTGGAGGTTTTTTCCGAGGAAACAACGCCAATGCTGACAGTAAAATTAATGCGTTGGTTGTCATCGGTCGTTACGGTTGTTTCGGCGATGGTTTTTCTTAATCTTTCGGCGACTATTGCCGCAGTTTCGCTGTTAGTATTGTTAAGATAAACAATAAACTCTTCGCCGCCGAATCGTGCAACAATATCATCGTCACGTAAAGATTGATGACACAAGTCCGCTAATTTAATCAATACTTTATCGCCGTTTTTATGACCATAAGTGTCATTAATGTTTTTGAATTTGTCGGCATCAATCATTAACAAGCTGAAATTTTGCAATTTACGGATATTTTCTTCAATGCGTTGCGGTACGTTTTTTTCAAAGTAACGGCGGTTCCAGATAAGTGTCAGCGGATCTTTTTCGGCCATGCTTTGCAAGTTGTTTTCCCTCTCTTTACGGGAAGTAATATTTTGGAAGGCCATATACAACACTATTTCATTGTTGTATTCGATGGTTTTGGCCGAAACAGAAAGCCAAAACGGTGAGGCGTTAATCAAATCATAAACCATTAAGTCAAAATCTTCAACAATGTGATCCTTTTCTAAAGCATTAAAGAAATCTTGGCGATTTTGTTCATCAATTAAAAAATCTTTTAGTTTATGGAAAGCAATTTCTTTTTTGCTGATACCGAATAAGTTGACAGCCTTATCATTTATCAACAGAATTTTATCGCCGGTAATTTTGGTAATCATAATTGGAAATGGTGATAAATCAACCATGTTACTCATTTGAAGATTTAGTTTATCTATGGTGTTCCAGCTCTTTTGCAGTTCTTTACGAAGATCGGCAATCTTAATAAAAATACCGGACAGAGCGAAAATATATAACCACAACCAATTAAACACATTAAGATTGAGCCAATTGTATTGAAAAAAGTAGTTGGAAATAATAATTTTAGCCAACAGCATAATGACGGATAAATTAAACAGAATACTTCCGGAATTATGTGTGTTTCTAAGGTAAACAAGGCCGCTTGTCAAAAGCAGCAAAAGGCTGCAAATAACCAAATTGGCAGAAATATTAAGTGCCAGCTGGTGGTTGTGAACGATAAAAGAATAAACGACACACAATGTCAGACACAGGGCAATATATACGGCCAGTGATTCCTTGTTGGCGGTTTTGTTATGATAAATTTCGGCAGCGGCAATAATCCAGATAACAGATGTCAGCAGTGCCATCAGCATAAGAGTAAAGGTTACGAAGTTGTAATTGAGCCCTATTTTATATAGATAGTGAGTGTTGTTGCGCAAAAAACTGCTTAACAAAAGCATCATGCCGCCAATAAAAAAACCGCCGAATCCTTTAAATCTGTCGGTATCCTTTATTCCCCAAACGGCAATAATGCCGGAGATAATTGCAATAACAGCAAAGATAATACTGTATCCAGAATAAAATATGTTTGTTCCTAACATTATGCTCACCATATTCGTGAAATTTTCTCATATAGTATACACAATTATCATAAAAACAAATATTTTTTAAAAAAAATAGTGAAAAAAATTTTTTATCAGTGTAAAGTAATGTTGTTTGAACAGCAGAGGATCAAAAAAATGACATATAAAGTTTCAAACCACTACAGTTATAAATTCAAATTCAATATAGATAAATTGCCGGCTATTCAGAAAGATCGCTTGCCGAAGAGTTTGACCGTTACCGGTTTGTTGTTCGGAGCGGCTTTTATTGCTCTGGCGGTATTCGACTTAATATCTGCATTTTTCGGCGGTAAGGAACAAAAATATGATTTTGATATTCCGACAGCCATGCCGATTAATTTTTCGGCTCAGGAAATTATGGTTCAACGCTATACCTTTGACGGAATTTTGTTAGTGCTGGGAACGGTGATTGTTGTACTGGCCGTGATGGCAATGCGTCGCTATAAAGAAATTTATTTTGACGGCGAAAATATAAAAATAGATTTTAAGCCGTTTTGGGGCGAAAAACAGACCACAGTCGAGCACTTAAAAAATTATCTCGGTGTCTTGTTAAAAATAGAATATTATCAGCTGGGTTTAATTAATAAAAATCGCTACATTATTGAGCTGTATCATAAAGAAAAAAACAAACGTATTCCGCTGTATTTAACTACAAAGAGCAAAAATTTGCATAAAATATGGGGAGAATATGCTCAAAAGTTGAAACTTCCCGCTTTGTTTATGACCGATCACGGATTAATTTCACGCCACTATCAGGAGTTTAATCAAACGTTGAAAGAAATGTCGGTTAAATGGCATTTGAAAACACTGTATCGTGACGGAGAAGAAGCGCCGAAATCGGTTAAATGCAAAACTAAAACGAATAAGGTTATTGTTAAGGAAAGACGCTGGTTCTTTGATGCATATACTTTTTTGGCATTGTTCGGTTTGATAGTGCTTGGCGCCTTGGCAGTATATGCCGGTCTTAATTACCAAACCGTATTGCAATATATGGGTATGGCTTCATTTATCGTGTTGTCGGTGGTGATTTTGGCGATTATTATGTATTCTATAATTGTCATTTTCAGCAAAGATGTTTTGATAATTACACCGCAAAAGGTTATTTTAGGACACAATATTTTGTTTTTACGCATGGATGCCGAAATGGTCAGTAAAGATAATGTTGAAGGTGTCGATATCGGGTATAATCCGACGATGGATCGCTATTACCTGAATATTACTTCTGATGAACATAATCTTATCTTCGGACGTAATATGCCTTTGGAAGATTTAAGATGGGTACGGGGTTTTGTTATTCGTGAAATAGTAAAATAATAAAAATTCGTTGCGTTACTCTTCTTTTTTTGTTATTGATAGATTAAATTATAGAATAAAGGAAAATATCATGGCTACAAATACTAAAAAAACACCAACAGTTCAAGCAACGGCAAAAACTCCGCGCCGTATTGCAAAAGATACATCAAACGTTAATCCGGAATATACAGACAGATTTATTCAGGAAATCGATGAGGAAGTTAAAAATGATAACCTTAAAGTTTTGTGGAATAAATATGGGTTGTTTGTGATTTTGTTCGTAGTGTTGGCGGTAACTGCAACCGTTTCTTTTGAAAAAATCAAAAGTTGGAAAGAAGCGCAGAATCAAATTAATACGGAAAATTATATGGCGGCGGCACAGTTGCGGGAAAATCCGGATGAAACACTGGCCGCTTTGCAAAAGGTTCAGCAAAACAGACAGGGTATTTTCAGCGATTTTGCCCGTTTGCAAATAGCTAATGTTTTGTTCAGCCAAAACAAAACCGATGAGGCATTGGTTACTCTGCAAGGTATTATCAATGACAAGCAGGTTAATTCCGAGGTTAAAAATGTTGCAACTATCAAATATGCAACATACGGGGTAGATACAATGTCGCGTGAAGAAATGACCAAATTATTACAGCCGATTGTTGATAGTAATAATTCGTGGGCGCCTTTGGCTCAAGATTTATTGGCAATGTCTGCAATTAAAAACGGTGATTTGCAGTCTGCAAAAGAAATTTATGAAAAGGTTCTGCAAATTAAGGATTTACCGGAAAATTTCCGAGTTAAAATTCAAGATATGCTTACTTCTTTAGGTGACTTATAATTTATGTAAACAGGAAAGATAAATGTTGAAAAATAAATTGCCGGTTTTTCTGGTGGGCTTAACGGCAGCCACCGCTTTGATTAGTGCTTGTTCAAGTAATAAAGATATTCCGCAAGGCAAAAGAATAGCCGTATTGGAGCAATCATCAGAATTGCGAACAGAGGGACGTAGTGATATAAAAATACAGGTTCCGGCTGTGTCGGCGGTAAGTACATGGTATCAAAGAGGCTATAATGCTCAGCATGTAACGCCAAATATTAGAGTAGGAACAGATTTTACCAAACAATGGAAGGCTGATTTCGGTAAGGGAAGCTCGAAGCGCGAATTTCTAATTTCGCAGCCTTTGGTCAATCAAAACACGGTCTATACCTTAGATGCCGGCGGTTTATTACGGGCCTTCAAATTGCAGGACGGTGAAACGGTTTGGGCAACAGAATTGAAGTCGCAAAATAAATATGTTCGCGATACCTCTATGAAAGGCGTCGGTATAGCTATGGACGGTCAAAATATATATGCCGTAACCGGTTATGGGGTGGTTTTTGCCGTTCGCGCCAAAGATGGTGCTGTGCAGTGGGAGAAAGATTTACAAATTCCGTTGCGTACGGCTCCGGTGTTGGCAAACGGTAAATTATTTATCCAGAGTTCAGAAAATAAATTCTGGTCGCTTGACAGACGTAGCGGAGAGATTTTGTGGGATTACGACATCGCTCTAGAAAATACAACGATGGTCGGCGGCGCTCCGGCGGCATATTGTGCAGATTTGGATATAATTGTTGCCGGATTTTCCAACGGCGAGTTGCAGGCCTTTAATGCGTCTTTAGGAAGTGCTTTGTGGTCAGACATGCTGATAGCCAATCGTCAGGCGTATTCATCAACATTTTTACATACAATCCAAGCTGCACCGGTTGTTGAGGGAGAAAGAGTATACGCTCTCGGTAATTCCGATGTTCTGACTGCCATTGATGTTCGTACCGGTACACGCTTGTGGGAAAGAGAAATCGGTGGTTCACAAACACCGCTGTTGAGTGGAAATGTTTTGTATGTGGTTTCGGATAAAAATCACTTGGTGGCCGTAGCTAAAGATAGTGGGGCAGTTCTGTGGACAACTCCGATTGAACATGAAGGTAAAGCATCTGATGTAACGGTTTTTGCCCCGATTATGCTTGACGGACGCTTGATAGTTGCTCTTTCCAACGGTCAGGTTTTGTCTTTTGATCCGCGTAGCGGTCGGCAAATTAATGCCATTAATTTGAAGGAAAAGTTGAACTCGGCACCAATAGCGGCTAACGGTTATATTCTGTTTACAACATCTAATGCGAAGCTGATTGCATATAAATAGGGGATAATCTGTGCTTAAAGTTGCAATAATCGGCCGTCCGAATGTCGGCAAATCTACACTGTTTAACCGTCTGGTTGGAAAGAAACTGGCTATTGTTCATGATAAGCCAGGAGTTACGCGTGATCGCAAAATTGCGCGAGCCAAGTTTAAGGATTTGGAGTTTTGGGTGATAGATACTGCCGGGTATGAATATTCGACAACCGATAATATGGAAAGTCGAATGTGGAAGCAAACGCAGTTAGCGATTCAAGATGCTGATGTTTGTTTGTTTATGTTTGATGCTCGCGTTGGTTTGCAACCTCATGATGAGTTGTTTGCGGATTTGGTTCGACGTATGAACAAACCGGTGCTGCTTTTAGCCAATAAGTGTGAGGGGAAAATACCGGAAAGCTTGGCAATGGAAGCATATAAGCTCGGATTAGGAGCTCCGCTGGCTTTTTCAGCCGTACATGGTACAGGTTTTGATGATTTATATCTGGCTTTGCTGCGTAAATCAGAAGAAAAAGAAGAAGCAAATAATAAAGAAGATACAGCTGAAGATGATGGTAATAAACCGGTTCAAATCGCTTTTGTCGGCCGTCCGAATGTCGGTAAGTCAACTTTGGTAAATGCTTTGCTTGATGATGAGCGGATGCTGACCGGTCCGGAAGCCGGAATGACACGTGATGCAATTACTACCGCTTGGGAATGGCAAGGACAGAAATTTCAGTTGGTCGATACGGCCGGTTTACGCCGTCAAGCCAAGGTTAATGATACATTGGAGAAAATGTCGGTCGAAAATACAAAATATGCGGCTAATATGGCGCAAGTTGTGGTTCTGGTTTTAGATGCCGATGCAGTGCTTGATAAGCAGGATTTAACAATTGCCCGCAACGTTATTAATGAAGGTCGAGCTTTAGTTATTGCAGTGAATAAGTGGGATATTGCGAATCGTAAAGAAACTTTGGAAAAGTTGAATTATAAGTTAGAAACCTCTTTAACACAGGTTACCGGTGTGCCGACTGTGACAATCTCGGCCTTGAAAAAAGAGGGCTTGGATAAACTGATGAAAGCAGTTTTAAAGGTCTATAAGCGTTGGAACACACGTATTCCGACAGCACCGCTTAATAAATGGTTTGCCGATGTTCAAGAACAAAATCCGGCGCCGTTAGGAAAAAACAAACGCCGAATTAAATTAAAATATATTACGCAAGCTAAAACACGTCCGCCTTCATTCTATGTTTTCTCAAGTAATCCTGAGGGATTACCGGAGTCGTATTTACGTTATCTGACTAATAGTTTACGCAATACATTTGATTTAGGCGGTATACCTTTACGTTTAACGGTACGTAAAGGAGATAATCCTTATGCTGATCGTAAAACTAATTAGATTTTTTATAACGCAAATAAGCATCAAGCTTATCGGCAAAGGCGTAATTATAAGCAAAGATGATTATGCATGTTAAAACGATGGCAATAACGATAGTTATTAAATGAGTGAACGAACTTTTGATTGTTGCCCACCAGTCGATTTGCTTAGAGTTTAAGTAATAAACGTGCTGAAATAAGCAAGCGTAGAGCAAAGCAATAGCAAAAAGTCCACCCCAGATATAAGGGCTCATAGCCAAAATTTTAAGCGCTTCAAGAGTGTATGTATGCATACAATAAGCGCCGATAACGATACCAATGATAGCCATCGGGTTTAAGATAATGGCACGAGTAATAAACGAAAAGAAAGCACTGATCATAATATTATTTCTCCTAAAATTTAACTTTATAAATTTATATATAGCAAATTAAGATGCTGTCAAGTTTTTGATGCAAGTTAGTATTTTTTCTGCAGCCTGATGAGCTGTTTGTGAGTTTTCATCCTCGATTTTTAAACGAATTACTGGTTCGGTGCCCGATGGTCGAACAATGATGCGTCCATGGCCGTCAAGTTGCTGGGATATTTGTGATACGCAACTTTGTAAAGCTTCGGATTGCATGATTTGTGTAGCAGCTTCTTTGTTGGCAAAGCGTAGATTATGACTTTCACACGGAAATGGCGTAAAGACAGGGAATATTTTGCTGAGTTGACGATTTTGGCGGGCTATTCCGGCGCAAATAATCAGGGCTGTAATTAAAGCATCTCCGGTTCGCGTATAGTCGCTTAAAACCATGTGTCCGGATTCTTCACCACCGAGGTTAGCTTGAACATCACGCATTTTTTCGATAACATATCGCTCTCCGACGGCGGTTGTATAATAGTTAAGTCCGAGAGAAGAAATATATTTTCCGAGCCCAAGATTGGAATAGATGGTGGCAACAACGGCTTTTGAAGGTAATAGATTGTTTTGCAGCATATATGTTGCCAAATAGGCAATAATTTGATCACCGTCTAAACGTTTGCCATTTTCATCACAAATAATGATGCGGTCACCGTCGCCATCTACGGCAATACCTAAGTTATATCCGTTTTCGATAACCGTTTGAGCTAATTTTTCCGTGTGTTGCGAACCACAATCGGCATTGATGTTATATCCGTCGGGCGATGCGGCTAAACTGATAACTTCGGCTCCTAAATACTTAAATACTTCCGGCATAATGTATGAGAAAACCCCGTTGGCCGAATCGAGAACTATTTTTAATTTTTTCAAGGCATTTGGCGGGACAATTTGGGATGAAATGTGCAAGTAATGCTCTAACCCGTTATTGTTCCAAGGAATTATTTTGCCGATTTTTTCCGGAGAGTAGGTAATATCGTGGTTAAGTTCTAATTTTTGTTCGATTTTTCGGCTTTGTTCGTCAGAGAATTTATCTCCGTCTGCGGTAATAAGTTTTAATCCGTTATCCTGATACGGATTATGTGAAGCAGTTATCATGATGCTCATATCTACATTAAGCTGAGGAGTTAATGTTGTACATAAAGGTGTAGGGATAATTCCTAAATCAATTACATTAATTCCTTGTGCGGTAAAACCGGCAACCAGTGCTGAAAATAACATAGTACCTGAAATTCGTGTATCACGAGCAATAGCTACTTGTTTTTTGTTAAGACAAACATCTTGTGCCAGAGTTGTTGCAAGTTTGGTGCAAAAGTCGATTGTTAACGGAAATGTATTAGCAACACCTCTAATACCGTCCGTACCGAAAAGTTTTTGTGTCATGGAATTATCCTTTTAGTGAAATTTTATAAAAAAAGCCGCTAAAATAGCGGCTTAACAAAATCAGATATGTTTAGAAAACGTAACGAATACCACCATAAATTTCATGAGCGGTAATATCTGCTTTATCTAAATCACCCATATCATAATAACGGTAACCGGCATCTACGTTAAATCTGTTGGTAACTTTAATACTTAAACCACCACCGACAGACCAAGTGAAATTATCCTCCTTCAAACGACGAAAAGAAGGTTCAGTCACCGGACTTGATGTAACTTCGTTTTCTTTGAACTTTAAGTTGGTCATACCGATACCTGCACCAACATAAGGTGTAATCCAGCTATACGGAGCCAAATCAAAGTAGGCATTCAACATATAAGAATAAGACTTAAATTGACGCTTAAGAGAAGTATCTTCGTCGACAAAATCATTATGCTTTACTTTATCACGCCAAACATATTCAGCTTCAACACGCAAATAATCATAACGATAACCCAACGCACCGCTCAGCATTAATTTTTGTTTATCAAAGTCGTTGTCAGAGTTTCCGACACCGCCTTTCTTCGGATTTTCAATTTTGTGTTTAACAACACCGCCTCTGCCGGCAAGATATAAGCCGTTACAGTCAGCAGATGCCTGATATGCTAAACCCAAGGTCAAAACTGCAGCAGATGCTGCTAACAACAATTTGTTCATATGTAACTCCTTTTCTAGTTTTATATGGTTGTTATACTACGTTTTTTAGTGCAAAATATTTAAGATTTCATTAAAAGTTGGGGAAATACGCAAAAAACATTGATTTTATGTGAAAATGGGATTACTTTCAGACCAAGGTAGCCGGATAGCTGCGTTGCAGAATGGAAAATCTGTTAATGAGGAAAGTCCGGGCTTCACGGGAACAAGATACCAGATAACATCTGGCTGGAGGAATCCACGGGAAAGTGCCGCAGAAAGTTACCGCCGGACAGGTTCCGGTAAGGTTGAAAAGGCGAGGTAAGAGCTCACCGCATAGGCAGAAATGTTTATGGCAAGGTAAACCCTATCTGAAGCAAGACCAAATTAGGAGGCATTAATATTACAGTATTAATTGCAAGGATTGTTTCCGGTCCGCTCCAGAGGTAGGTCGCACCAGTCAAACGGTGACGTTTGATGCAGATGAATAGCTATCGCACAAATCTTTATCGGTAACGGTAAAGCAAATAAGTGTACAAAACCCGGCTTATAGGCTACCTTATATATTTGAGAGGAATTTATGCAAAAAACTTTAAGTCGAAAAATTGATATTATCGGAATCGGATTACATAGCGGAATAGAAAGTAAGTTGGAGCTTTGTCCGGCCGCTGCCGGTAGCGGTGTAGTTTTTTGCCGCTCGGATATGGCGCATAATAATTTATTTCCGGCACGCTATGATATGGTGGTTGATACTCGTAATTGCACCTGTTTGGGTAATTCAAGCGGACAAATCGTCAGCACCATAGAACATTTAATGTCGGTTTTATATATTTTGGGAATCGATAATGTAAGAATAAATGTCAGTGGGCCAGAGTTGCCGATTATGGACGGAAGCGCCAAGGTTTTGTTTGATAAACTCAAAGATGTGGCTTTAACGGAACAGAATGAACGGCGGAAGTTTGTGCGGGTAAAAAAAGAAGTTAAGTTTGTCGATGATAAGGGAAATTTTGTTATATTGTCTCCTAATACCGAATTAAAAATTGATTTTACCATAGATTTTCCTTCTAAAATTGTCGGTCGACAAAGGTTTAATGCGGTTATAACACCGGAATTGTTTGCCAGTGAAATTGCACCGGCACGGACGTTTTGTGAAAAATATCAGGTTGATTATCTGCAGTCTATCGGCTTAATTAAGGGAGGCAGTTTGGATAATGCTGTGGTATTGGATGGCGATACGATTCTTAATGAAGGCGGATTCAGAGTTGAAAATGAATGCGTAAAACATAAAGTTTTGGATTGCATTGGGGATATGTATACGGCCGGTTTACGTTTGCAGGCGCAAGTTACGGCCAGTTGCAGCGGACATTTTCATAATAATGAAGTTTTGAAGTCTTTGTTTAAAAATTCAGATAACTACGAAATAATTGAGGAATAAAAAATGAAGAAAATATACGTACTTTTCAGTGTAATGGCAATGTTGGCGTCATGTGCGTCAAATAAAGATAAAGATGCTGATTTGCCGGTTGAAGATTTGTACAACAAGGCTTATGAAGATTTGCAAGCTACTCGTTATAAAAAGGCAGCGGAAGGTTTTGAAAGGGTAGAAGTTGAACATCCGTATTCTCAGTGGGCCGTAAAGTCAAAATTGATGGGGGCTTACGCTTATTATAAAGACGAAAAATATGATGATGCAATTATGGCGGCAGATCGTTTTATTCGCTACCATCCGGGAAATAAAGACGTTGCTTATGCCTACTATTTGAAAGGCATGAGCTATTATGATCAAATTTCTTCTGCCGACAAAGATCAGGGTAATACCGAAAAAGCCGAAGAAACATTCAGCCGCTTGGTGGCATTGTTTCCGGATAGCGAATATGCCGAAGATGCGCGTAACAAGCTAAATTTAACCAAAGACTATAAAGCCGGTCAGGAAATGATTGTCGGTCGTTATTATCTGCAACAGGGAAATTATCTATCGGCACTGAATCGTTTTAATGTGGTTTTGGAAAATTATCAAACTACGGTGCAAATTGAAGAAGCTTTATATCGCCAAGTAGAAATTTATGGTATTTTGGGAATGAATAAATATGCTCAAGGGTATTATAAAATTTTGAAACAAAATTATCCTGATGGCAAATGGACAGAGAAGGCCGCAAAAATTATGGAAAAAATTGGGGTTAATGATCCATTACCGGCGGTGAAAAAAGAAGCAAAGCCGGCAAAAGTCAGTTCTGAGAATGCCAAAACAGAAGGTAAAAGAAGTTGGTTCGGTTGGTTTAAGCACAATGATGAAGCAGAAAAAGTTACCGTACCGGCGAAAGAAAAAGCGGATAACTCGTTGCCTGAAGATAATGAAAGTTGGTTCAACTGGTTCAGAAAAAATCAAAAGAAAGAAAATGATGTAACTTTGGCTTCGGAACATGTTGATAAAGCTGTTGAAGAAGAAAAGAAAGGCTGGTTCAGCTGGTTTAAGAATAATAGCGATGAAAAAAAAGCTACCGCTGAAACTTCAGTTAAAAATACCGAAAAAGAAAGTACAACCTTATTCAGCAGATTAGGTTGGGGCAGTGATGAAACAGCATCTGTTAGTAAAGATGAAGTCGGTGATATTTTATCCGGAGATCCGGAAGGCAACAAATAATGCTGAAGTCTTTATCAATTAGAAATGTTGTTTTGATTGATAAACTGGATTTGAACTTTCAGAACGGTTTTAGTGTACTGAGCGGTGAAACCGGTGCCGGTAAGTCTATTTTATTGGATTCTGTCGGTTTGCTTATCGGTCGGCGTGCTGATGTTGGAATGATACGCTCAGGTTGCGATAAACTTTCAGTATGCGGATGCTTTGAATTTATTAATCCTCATGACGGCTTGCAGCGTTTATGTACCGAATATGATTTAGATTTCGATACGGAAATCATTATTAAACGGACTTTGGATAGAGGCGGACATGGGCGTATTTTCTTTAATGATCAACCGATAACCTTAAAGCTGTTAAAGGAAATCGGTGAGTATCTGATTGAAATTCATGGACAATTTGATAATCAAGGGCTGCTCAATCCGGCTACACACTTAGAGGTTCTGGACAATTACGGTCGGTATGGTAATGAGGCCGATGAGGTTGCGCGCTCTTTTCGTGATTATCGTGACCTGAATCAGTCATGCCAGCAATTACGGCAGGAAATAGAACAAGCTCGAAGAGAGGAAGAAAATCTACGTCATTGGCTAGATGAATTTGCACAAATTGAACCGCGTGAAGATGAGCTGGAGAATTTGGAGCTTAAGCGCCGAGAGTTAATGCATGCCGAAAAAATTGCCGGCTACTTGCAAGCGGCTCAACAAGCGTTAAATTCACAACCGCAAAGTGTTCGTGAGGCCTTACGTCAGGCACAAAGTGCCATAACTCGGGCCAATGCTTTAGTTAACGATAAATTTGCCGGAATTTATGAAGTAATTGATACGGCGTTAATAAATGCCGAAGAAGCAGTCGAAGAAATTACACAGGCAGCAGCCGATATAACATTGAATCAAAATGATATCGACAGCATTGAAGATCGATTGTTTAAGTTGAAGTCTTTGGCTCGTAAGCATAATACAACGGTTGAACAACTGCCGCAAATATGGCAGAATTTGTCAGCTCAGCTTGAACATATTACATGTGGTTCGGAACAGTTGGCAGAATTAGAACAACAGGTTGCAACCACTAAAAAAGTATATATTACCGCAGCTCAAAAACTAAGCCGGCTTCGTCTGCAGACTGCCGGCGAATTTGCACAGAAAATCGATCGAGAATTGCCGGATTTAAAAATGGAAAAGGCTCGTTTCGAAGTTTCTGTATCAGCAAAACCTGAAAATTTGTGGAATGATAAGGGTATTGATGAAGTGTGCTTTTTAGTCTCCACCAATCCCGGAACCCCTTTGGGACCACTTAATAAAATAGCTTCCGGAGGCGAGCTGGCTCGTTTTATGTTGGCATTAAAAGTAAATTTGGCACAAACTTCACAAATAGAGACAATGATTTTTGATGAAGTTGATACCGGCGTCGGCGGGGCAACTGCGCAAGCTGTCGGTGATAAATTGGCAAAACTCGGCGAACGGGTTCAGGTTTTGGTGGTAACACATTCGCCACAGGTTGCGGCTCAGA
This sequence comes from uncultured Pseudomonadota bacterium, assembly GCA_902796625.1. Taxonomy (GTDB): domain Bacteria; phylum Pseudomonadota; class Alphaproteobacteria; order RF32; family CAG-239; genus RUG410. The sequence continues at coordinate 470 of CADBPX010000014.1, read as the reverse complement.
GTCGTTATCATTACAAGGTGGAAAAACATGTAGCCGATGGTACGACAATTACTACATTGCGGCAATTAAATACGGCTGAAAAGCAGGAAGAAATTGCCCGTATGCTTTCCGGTGAAACTATTTCCGATGAAGCTCGTGCCGCCGCTCAGGTTTTGATGGATAACGGATAAATGACAAATATTCAGCACGGAATTAATGTTATAAAAGAAAATGTTAAAATTGCACCGGAAAAGCCCGGTGTTTATCGTATGCTGGATAAAAATGACAAGGTTTTATATGTCGGTAAGGCTAAAAGCATTAAAAAGCGTATTGTCGCGTATACACATTTTGAGCGTTTGCCGGATCATATTAAGCGTATGGTGGCTGAAGTCGAGCGCATGGAATTTATTATTGTTGATAATGAAGCTCAAGCTCTTTTAATGGAAAATGATTTAATTAAAAAATTAGAGCCGAAATATAATATTTTACTT
>CADBPX010000013.1 GCA_902796625.1 uncultured Pseudomonadota bacterium | reverse complement strand
GGATGATCAAAAAAATCAACCTCGGTTATTTCATCGTCAATAATGTTTACGCCTTGGTTAATCGCTTGTTTTTGCATTCTGTCCATTAAATCAAAGCCACTTAACGGATGAACAAAGCCGGGAAAGTTTTCGACTTCAGAGCTTAAAAGCAGTTGTCCGCCTTTGCGTGGGCCGGCAACGACCAATGAATTGATTCCGGCACGCGCCGCGTATATACCGGCGGTATATCCGGCCGGTCCGGATCCCATTATTAATAAGTCTGCATTATATTCGGCCATAATTTTTTCCTTTCATTTAGCGCCGAAATAATATTTTTTTTCGTTTTTTCAACGTTAAGGAAATGATTTCAGCGAAATTTTTTTATATCACGCAAAAATTGCTTGATTTTCTGATTTATTACGATAAATTATTACATTAGCTGTGGTAATTTTTTTTAAAGGAGATATTAAATGCCTTCAGTTATTAGTGATGCATGTATTAAGTGCGGTACTTGTGCAACGGTTTGTCCGGTAAGTGCTATGCATGTTAGCGATACACAATTGGTGATTAATCCGGAAGTTTGCATTGACTGCGGAGCTTGTATTGCCGAATGTCCGGTTAGTGCAATTACTACCGATGCCGAAGCAGACGAAGCGGCAATCAAGTATAATGCCGAACAGTCAAAAGTTTGTCCAAATGCAGAAGATTAATCAGGGCAGTACGGTTAAAAACTCAGGAATATCAGCCTGAGTTTTTTTGTATTGGTTAAGGGTGTATATGAACGGTAAATTCAGCAACGATTATTTATTAGATAAAAAAGTGAAAATCTTTCAGCCGATCGATGGGTATCGGGCTTCGACCGATGCCGTTTTGTTGGCGGCGGCTGTTGATATTGCCTCAGGAAAAAAAATTAAAATCCTTGATGTCGGGTCCGGAACCGGAGCTGTGTCGCTGTGTTTGGCTCAACGCTGCGGCGGTAATAAATGCGAAATTCATGGTTTGGAACTGCAGCCGGAATTGGCAGCATTAGCTAATTATAGTGCGCAGGAAAATAATTTTGATTTTGTGCACTTTTTTAATGAAGATATTCGCGGCAAAATAAACTGTGAACAAGTAAAACCATGTGAGTATAATGTGGTGGTAACCAATCCGCCGTATAGCGAAAATGATATGCCTTCACCTAATCAGAGCAAGGCAACAGCTCATAATCATAGTCAATTCAGTTTGCGGCAATGGCTGTTGTTTTGTTTGAAGATGACTAGGCCATTCGGCAGAATTTATATGATTAATCGGGTGGAAGCTTTGCCGGTTTTTATTGAAACATTGCACGAATCTGTCGGAGGTATAACTATTTTGCCGATTTATTCAAAAGAAAATCAGGAAGCCAAAAGAATAATCGTGATGGCACAAAAAGATTCTAAATCGCCGTGCCGCATTCTTAAACCTTTCGTAACGCATAGTGACGAAGGATCATATACCGATAAAGCACAACAAATCTTGCGCGGCGGTAAAAGTTTTAAAGATTTGGCGGAAATTTAAGATTGTTTTTACGGTTGTGTTTTATGATGTGTCAATATAGGAGATGGAATATGAAGAAATCTGTTTTAGCTTTTTTAACAACAATGTTTTTGGCTCAACCGATTTGTGCGTTGGAAATGCCTTTTTATGAAGATGATGAGGAATTTGAACATTGTAAAAAAATAACCGGAAGTTGGGATCAATGTATTCCGGATGAAACCAAAAGAGTTTTGGGAGATATAAAAAATCATTATCGGATAATTATCAGTGATCCGCGGATGGAAAAATGGCGCGGCAGTATTAAGGCTAATGCCGAAGCGCTGAAAGATATGTATGAAAGTTGGTTGGCCTATCGGCATCGGGTTTGTTCATTAAATAATAAAGCTATGACCTATGCCGGACCGCTGGTTGATCCGCGTCTTTCGTGTGAATTATATCAAACGTTTTTCAAACGTGATTACACGCGCGGTATAGTGAACCTTTTGCAAAAGAAAAAAGCTCTTGAGGCCACGGATCTTGCTTTTTTGCGTTTGCCGGAACATGATGAACAGTATACACAGTGTATTAATGAAAATAAGCCGCAACAGAAGTGTATAGATGAGGAATTTCAGCGTTCTAACGAAGAAATAAAAAACAAATATCAGGAAATGTTTGAAAGTGAGTATCTGGGCAAGTGGAATAACGGCAGTACGATAGAAGTCGGAAATTACCGCGATATGTTAGACAGTTGGGTGGCATATCGGAACCGAATTTGCTCATTGGCTATAACCGCATATCAGGCTGTTGCCGATAAAAATGAGATAACGTTGAATGAATGTATTTTGACCTTTAACCGTTATCATACAAATACTATGAGCGATATTTTGTTTGCTTCCGGAGCTTATTTGGAAGAAGGCATGAACGATGATGATGACGGAGGTGAGGCCGAAGGAAAAACTATTGAACCGCTAAAGCGTCATATAGATGCCGGATTAGCAGAAGAAACCTCTTTATCCACAAGTGAAGAGAAAAATGAGCCGGCTGAAAATACAGAAGACAGTTACGAAAAAAGATATATT
>CADBPX010000012.1 GCA_902796625.1 uncultured Pseudomonadota bacterium | reverse complement strand
GTGGGTGCCATGTAACCGAACCACGATTCGGACAGAGACAGCTCCCGATATAAAAATGTTGGCTCGCCGGACATGCGGTTATACACGTATCAGACAGTTCCCTTATCTAATGAAATTCTACAATATTTAGTCGAAAATTACAAGAAAAATTTCTATTAAACCGGATTTAAAGGTATAAATCAACGCTCTAATTTTTTGTAACGTATGCGATGCGGATTGCAGGCATCTTCGCCTAAACGGGCTTTTTTATCCTTTTCATAGTCCTCAAAGTTTCCTTCGAACCATTCAACATGACCATTATCTTCATAGGCCAAGATATGGGTTGCCAGACGGTCCAAAAACCAGCGGTCGTGTGAGGTTACCAACACACATCCCGGATAAGCGGAAATTCCTTCTTCTAAGGAACGAAGCGTATCGACATCTAAATCATTTGTCGGTTCGTCCAGCAAAATAACATTTGCCCCTTTGCGCAACATTTTAGCTAAGTGAACACGATTTCGCTCACCGCCGGAAAGCATACCGACTTTTTTCTGTTGATCTGCTCCCTTAAAATTGAATTGCCCGACATAGGCGCGTGACGGAACTTCATTTTTTCCTAATTGAATCATATCCAAACCATCGGATATTTCCTGCCAAATTGTTTTATTCGGATCCAGCTCATCACGGGATTGGTCAACATAGCCTAAATCAACGGTATCTCCGATTCGGATTGTGCCGGAATCCGGTTTTTCCTGACCGGTAATCATGCGGAAAAGAGTAGTTTTACCGGCGCCATTCGGCCCGATAATTCCGACAATTGCTCCTCTTGGAATTTTAAATGATAAATCGTCAATCAACACTTTATCGCCGAAGGATTTTGTTAAGTGCTCAGCTTCAATAACCAAATCACCTAATCTTTCAGTCATTGGAATATTGATATGTGCGGTGGTAATTTTTTCACGTGTTGCCTGTGATAATAGTTCATCATAAGCATTGATACGCGCCTTTGATTTAGCCTGACGAGCTTTAGGATTTTTGTGAATCCACTCCAGCTCCAACGCCAAGGTTCTCTGGCGAGCGTTTTCTTCTCGGGCTTCTTGAGCCAAACGTTTTTCTTTTTGTTCGAGCCAAGAGGTATAATTTCCCTCATACGGAATACCTTGTCCGCGATCAAGTTCCAAAATCCATCCGGTAACATTATCCAAGAAATAGCGATCGTGCGTAACCATAATTACCGTACCGGCATATTCTTTCAAATGCCGTTCCAACCAAGCCACGGATTCGGCGTCTAAATGATTTGTCGGCTCATCTAAGAGTAACATGTCCGGTTTTTGCAACAAAAGGCGACATAAAGCCACACGTCTTTTTTCTCCGCCGGATAGCTTGGTAACATCAGCCTCGGCCGGCGGACAGCGCAAGGCGTCCATCGCGATTTGCACGGTACGTTCCAAATCCCAACCGTTGGCCGCATCAATTTTTTCCTGCAATTCTGCCTGTTCAGCGATTAGATCATTCATTTCATCATCGCTCATCGGTTCGGCAAACTTTGCGGAAACTTCCTCAAAGCGCTGCAACAGTTGCATTGTTTCGCCCAAACCGTCCATAACGTTTTCCATAACATTTTTGTTCGGATCGAGTTTTGGCTCTTGCTCTAAATAGCCGATTTTTACCCCTTCGGCCGGCCACGCTTCACCGTTAAACTCTTTATCAACACCGGCCATAATTTTCAATAATGTTGATTTACCGGCACCATTAACCCCGAGCACTCCGATTTTAGCTCCCGGAAAAAATGATAAAGTTATGTCTTTAAATAATTCTCTTCCTCCCGGCAAAATTTTGGTTAAATTTTGCATAACGTAGATATATTGATATGCCGGCATTTATTGAAACTCCTGTGTTATAATTTATTGCGCATATTTACTGTAATTCGGATCCATTAAAGGGATCTTCTTGGCATTTTTAGCATTTTCTTTAGCTTTTGCAACAGATTTTTTATAGGCGGCATGCGCTTTTTCGAAAGCCTGGGGATCCTTTTGGTAAAGTTTAGAGGCATCATAAGGATTGCGCGGTGTTATCATTGTACCGTCATACAGCTTGATTCGTCCGTCAGAGTATAAGACACTGCTAAAAATTTTCTGTCTTTCAAATTCTTTAAGAATCGTACTGCAACTGGCAAAATTTTCGGCCTCAATATTCATAAACGCCTCAACTTTTCCGGCATTATATTCTTCTATACCCTGCTTCTGCATTTCTCCGTTTGCAGCTTTTCCGATCATAATTGCCCGCGCCAGAAGTTCAAACTGGTCATACTTTGGCGAACGACATGCCAATCCTTGTCCGGCCACCGATCCCAAGGCAAAAATCTCTTCCAGATACGTCAGTTTCGGCGCGGCAGCAGCCGTATTTCCCAGCACCATTAAAACACAAAAAAACACCAATTTATACATCTGCAAAATCCTTTTTTAAACCTCACGAATGTATCCAAATTATCGCACAAAAATAAAATATGTCTTAATTTTTTCGTCATATATAAAAAAATAAGTTGACATTTACATCTAAATAGCTTATTTTGCGCTCAAAATGTTTTGTAAAGGAATAAGAAAATGAAATGCTATAGTTCGCTGAAATCGAAGAAAGTACGCGATTTGAACTGTAAAATCGTTCGTCGTAAAGGACGCGTATACGTGATTAATAAAAAGAATCCGAAATTGAAAGCTCGTCAAGGCTAATATTCGATAAAAACAGATAATTAAAAAATTTCCCCCGACTTTGGGGGTATTTTTTTTGCAAATTTTCACAAAAAATGTTGATTTTGTCAAAATTTTGCGTATAATAGGAGAAAATGAGCAAAAGGAGAGCAAAATGACACGTCAAGAAGGCACCAGAATAAATTTCATCGGCGGCAATAATGAATATCGTATAGGCGCGAACAGTATTTTAGTCGAACATACAGAAAACAACAAGCCTGCCATACGCATTTTGATTGATGACGGATCTATGTTTCCGCCGGATTGGATAGACTATGATGCGGCAATTCCGGATATGAGCCGCTATATGGAAAATCCGTATTCACCGGCCGATAAACCGGTTGATGCCATGCTCATTACCCATTGCCACGAAGATCACATCGGTTCACTGGTATTTTTAGCAGCAGCGAAATATAAACTGCCGAAAATCTATACCAGTCAGTTCAGTAAAGATTTTATTTTAACCCAAATGAAAAACAACAACATTCCAGACGAATATATTCCGGAAATCCAAGAGGTTAAAGAAGGAGAAAAAATTGAATTGGGTGACAATTTTGTAATTTCTCCATATAATGTATCACACTCCACTGCCGGTGCGCTGGGTTTTCACATTTTGACCAAACTTAATGATCAAAATAATGCCGGCTTACTGTTTACCGGTGATTATCATCTTGACGAAGTTCCGATCGGTGAAGGCTTTAATGCTGAAAAATATAAAGAGTTCATTCAAGATAAATATGTATCCCATATTTTCATGGACTCGACTTCAGCAACCATGAAACAAAATACCAATGAAGAAGAGAACCCGAGTCGCGACATACCGGATTTTGACCAAGCGGTTGCCAACACTATCCGCGAAATCAGCGGTCATGAAACCAAACAAATTTTTTCAGCAGTTATTGCCCGCAGTGTCCAAAATTTGGCCATCGACTTAAAAGCTGCTCGTGCCACCGGTCGCACAATTTTAATTGCCAGCAAAGGTCTGCGCGATGCGTTTAAAGTTCTTATGGCGGGAATCCGCCGCGGCGATAGAGAAATGCTGAAAAAGCTTAATCTGGATCCCGATGATAAATTTGATTTAAACGAAGTTGTATATAAAGCGGAAGATATTGACCATGCTGATATTCAGGCATATTTAAATCAGTATCCGGCTTCACAACGATATATAATTATCAGCGGTGCTTTTGCCGAGGATAAAGCCGGACGCAAATCCTGTCTGGTAACCATGTCGGAACAAAACAAAGCCAGTGTTGATGAAAAAGGCAAAGTAAAAGGCAAAGGAATGAGCGGACATCCGATTTTTACGGTTGATCGCAATACCCTGTTTATGCTTCGTCAACGCCCTATTGAATCGATTAACGGCGACAAACACCGTGCATTAGTTTCCCGCCTTCGTGCTTTGGGAGCAACGGTAATTCTTAACGGAGATAATGTTGAAACACGTTACCAACGTACTGGCCACGCCACTAAAGAAGAGTCTGAATTATTGCACCGTCTGACGCTTGACAACTGCCAAAACCATGAAGAAATCCGTCACAATCCGCACACCGTTACCGATATTACGATTCACGGCGATATGGAGCAACTGCAAGATTTGCTTAACATTTTATCACAGGACGGCAGTAATTCTCTGCTCTGCCAAAACTCTGATGTTGTTATGATATCACCTGACGGCACGCAAAAAATCGCCGGACAGCCGTTTGAACAACAAAAATGGATTGGCGTTCAAGCCAGAAGTTTATCACAAAACGGCCGCAACGACATGTTTATATTTGATCTGTGTGATCATAATCTGATGCGTGAATCTCATTTATTTACGGTTATGAATGTAAGTTCACCGAAAAATATTAACCGCGAAGATTTTGTTATGAATAAAGCAATGGAAATGGCTGAAAAAATGGAAAGTGAGGGTTATTCTTCTTCCAACATAGAAATTCGCCGCAGCTATCAATCGAGAGGACGCCGTGATCGCTCGCGGATTGAATCTTTGTCTTATGAAGAGTTAAAGGCTCAACGACAGGAAAAAGCCAAAGAACGCTTTACCAAGCATAAGTCACGCGGCAAATTTTCGCGTCGACGCGGCGGTCGTGACTAAAGTTCGCGCAATATATTTGTGATTTACCATTGAATAGCTCTTGTATTTGATAAATAAAAGAGCTATTCATATTTTACATGTAGGAGAAAACAATTGTATACCAATAAAAACGGAATAAAAATTTATGACTCTCCGGAAGACTTTGAAGGCATGAGAATTGCCGGTAAGGTCGCGGCAGAGTGTCTTGATTATATAACCGATTATGTACAGGTCGGAATTACAACCGGTGAACTTGATGATCTGTGTTTAAAATTTATGGAAAGCAAGGGAGCTGTTTCGGCATGTTTGGGATACCACGGATACCCGAAAGCAACTTGTATTTCGATTAATCAGGTTATTTGTCATGGCATTCCGGATTATGAGCGTAAATTAGCTGACGGCGACATACTTAACATTGATGTCACGGCGATAGTTAACGGCTATTATGGCGATACCAGCCGAATGTATTACGCCGGCAAGCCAAAGATAAAAGGCAAACGTTTGTGCGAAGTAACTTATGAGTGTTTAATGCGCGGCATTGATGTGGTAAAACCCGGAGCACATTTTGGTGACATCGGTGCGGTTATTGAAGAATATGCGCATAAATACGGCTATTCGGTAGTAGATATGTTTTGCGGCCATGGTTTGGGCAAAGTTTTTCATGATGCACCGAATGTAATGCATTGCGGTCGCAAAGGCACTGGTCCGATAATGGAAGAAGGAATGTTTTTCACCATTGAACCGATGATAAATTTAGGTAAAAAAGACGGTGTAATTCTTTCCAACGGTTGGACGGCCGTTACCTGTGATCACGCCTGGTCAGCTCAGTTTGAACACTCGATGGGTGTGACCAAAGACGGCGTTGAAGTCTTTACCTATTCTCCCAAAGGATTAGATAAACCCCCATACAAATAAAGAACTTGAACTATGACAGCAGACAAAGAAGAAAAACCTCTCTATTTAGGACACCGCGAACGCTTAAGACAGCGTTTTATGATAGATGAAGGTGCGAGTATGCCGGATTATGAACTTCTAGAACTTCTGCTAATGCTGGCAATTCCGCGTCGCGATGTAAAACCTCTGGCCAAAAATCTGTTAGCTAAATACGGCAATTTGCAAAAGTTATTACAAACACCGGCTCATCAGTTGCTTGATGATTTTAATTTAAGCGAAACAACTTTAGTTGCCATTCGCTTGGTTAATACGTTAGCAAAACGCACCATCAGTCTTTCGCTTTCCAGTACTAACGAACCGGTATTTACCAATTGGGATGCATTTGAAGACTATTGCCGCCTAAGTTTTGCCGGTAAAAACACTGAGGAATTCCATGTTTATTTTCTTGATAGTAATTATCGATTAAAAGGCGAAAAAACATTAAGTATCGGAACAATAGACGGAGCACCGGTTCATCCGCGTGAGATCATTCGTGCGGCCATGGAACACAATTGCGTAAACATTATTTTAGCACATAATCACCCTAACGGAGTTGCGCTACCGTCAAGCGATGACATTGCCACCACGGAAAGCATCTGCGCGGCGGCTCAGACAATGGGAATAAGAGTGTGCGACCATTTAATCATAACAAGCGGAAAAATATACAGCTTTCGCGCCCATGGCAGATTACCTCGATCAATGGGATATGACGAATATTAGAAAAATAAAAAATAATGCTTGCAAAATAAAAAAAAGAGGATATAAATAGCATTGGTCGACGGGGTGTAGCTCAGCCTGGTAGAGCGCTTGGTTTGGGACCAAGATGTC
>CADBPX010000011.1 GCA_902796625.1 uncultured Pseudomonadota bacterium | reverse complement strand
GAAAATTTGTTGGCTGTAAAATATGAAAATGAACAGGAATACGAGGAAATAAAACTGCAGTTGCTGGCCGAAATTGACGATTATATATCAGCCGGCGGTAAATTTATAACCAATACTGCCGAGTTGCCGGTTATCACTACGGCAGAAATATTGGCGGATTCGTTGATTCGCCCGACTTTAAATCGCGATGGCGGCGATTTGCAATTTGTGCAGTTCAGCGATGGAGTGCTAAGCGTGCAATTTACCGGTCATTGTGCCGGCTGTCCGTATGCTCAGAATACTCTCAACAATGTTGTCAGTAAAACATTGTGCCGCTATATTCCGGAAATTCAAAAGATACAGGTTGAGGAATAGAATGAAAAAGCTCGTTATTTCATTGTTGATTTTTCTTCTGGCCGCTCCGGTAATTGCTAAGCCGGTAACATTGCAAAAAGATCGGGCAATTTTTGTGCAATCGGCCACAACGGCAGAAATAGAAGAGCTTTTCAATAAGTATAATTATACAGATGTTGCGCAGATGGAATTGGCGGTTCCGCGGATATATATCCGTCATTTGCCGTCTGACTGGGATAAAGATCCGTCAACGGAAGAAAAAAATCGTCTGTTTATCAGAATGTTGCTGCCGTTAGTCTTGAAAGTTAATGAGGAAATTACGGCGGAACGCAATGAGATAGAAAAAATCGCGGCGGATCGGCAAGCAAAGACGGATTTAAGTGATAAACAAAAACAACGGCTTAACGAGTTGGCACAGAAATATGATGTTTTTACCCCTCTTTCTGATGCAACCAGGTGGCCGGTTTTGATTAAAAGACTGTTGACGAAAGTAGATGTTGTGCCGCCGTCTATTATGTTGGCAACAGCTTCAATCTATACCGAGTGGGGGCATTCCCGTCTGGCCAAGCAAGCCAACTCTTTATATTTAGACGAAGTTTGGTACACAAATAACGGCATAAAGCCTGCCGATGACAAAGAGGCCGAATATCGCTATAAAACCTACGATTCGCTGGAGGACAGCATCGCGGCTCGGGCGTTGAAGTTCAATACACATATCAACTATGAGTATTTTCGCGAAATGCGGCGGTTACAGCGCGAAGTTGATCAAAAACCGTACGGGCCGCAAATGGCAACCACTATGTATCACGACAGTAATTTGCGCAATATTGCCGGTTTGATTGATTTTACGCTGTCGTTTTATGGTTTGAATAATACGGATATTGCCCCACACCTTTATGATTTGCCGTAAGAGGATATAATAATGTTTTTCAGTGTTAATAAAAAAATTTTATACAGTTTGTTGGTTTTCTTAATTATCTTGGTGGGAATTTTCTTTGTGATTTTCATTAATCTGTATTCACAAAAACTGCAAGACAATCAGAACTCTATTTATATGCGTAACCAATATGTCGTTGATTTGTTGTATGAAAATATCCGTTTGCAGAAAGAACTGCAGAATATAACGGTGGAATATCCGCAAATTAAGGAGAGTTTGAATGTAAGAACCGTTTCGCAAAAGTTAAATCGCACGGAGCAGGAACTGTCGCGTGAACAAAAATTAAATGCCGAATTGCAGAAAAATTATGATAACAACCAAGAGGCAATTATTACCGGTGCCAAAATTGTCGGACTTAGTTTGTTCACGGTTATTCTTTTTATTATAATTTTATTCTTTTTGCTTGATAGATGGGTTATCTTCCCGATCGAAAAACTTATCAGTATCAGTCGTAATGTCTCGCAGGGTATTTTTTCCAGCCGCATTGCGGTGAGGCGCAATCGTTTTTGGAATGATGAATTTGATATATTATATACAACATTTAACCGTATGTTGGATAACATTGAGCAAAATCTGCAAGAGCGGGAAAATCGTGAAAATTTTCTGCAACAACTGATTGATACCATTCCGGACGGAATTCGGGTTATTGATAAAAATTACAAGGTATTAATGGCTAACAAGGCATTTTATAAATTGTTGCAAATAAAAAAATCGTGCATTAATAAGAAATGCTATCAGGCTTATGGTTACACTGATTCCGGTTGCCCTTTGAGTAAATATAACTGCCCGTTGCATTACTTTGAGGAAAAAAGCAGTGGTTTGCTTCGTACTGTTCACGAAGTGGGAAAGATTCCGCTTTATGTTAATGCCGATGTCTTTCGTTTTGGTGCTGATAAGAACGATTATTACATTGTGGAAGCCTTGCATGATTTAAGCCGTGATGTGCGATTTTCACACGAACAAAAAGTTTCTTCACTGGCCTTTCTTTCTACCTCAATTGCTCATGAAATGAAGAATAATTTAGGAGCTATCCGCATGATTATTGAAGGAGTACTGGATAGTGAATATAAAAATATTGCCGATGATAATGAAGGTAAAAAATATCTTTTAATGGCCTATAAACAGTTGGTTGATGCCATTAAAACACCGGAAAGATTGTTACGTATAGCCCAATATTCGGAAAGCGAGCAGGCCGAGGTTAATGTTGAAAATGCGGTGAAAGACATGATGCTGATGTTGGATTATGATGCCAAAAAACGCGGTATCAGCATTAATACAAACATTGACAGCCATGCAATTATTCGGTTTAACGAGGCAGATTTTAAGATGATTATTTTGAATTTGGCGCAAAATGCCATAAAGGCCATGCCGAACGGGGGTAGTCTGAACATCGGTGGTAAGGCTGATAAAAAGCAAATTACGCTGACAATAAGTGATACCGGAATCGGAATAGAAGCGGAAAAAATGAAACATATTTTTGAGCCTTTTTATTCGGCAAATGATGCTAACCGCAGTTCGGGGTTGGGCTTAGCCATTGTCAGCAGTTTAATTAAGAAGGCACAGGGAACAATCAGCGTTAAGAGCCGTGTCGGTAAAGGTACGGAATTTAAAATTAAGTTGCCGCTTATGCTGAATAAAGATAATTAAATCCGGCAAGAACCCGTGATTTCATGATCAATTCGCTTTTCTTTTATGCCATAGGGATCTTGATGAATAATTACTTGTGCCGTTGGAAAGTCTTGCATAATTTTGTTTTCAATTTTTTCCGATAAGTCATGGGTTTGATAAAGCGTTTGTTTGCCGTCAAATTCAACATGCATTTCAATAAACATTTGTGATCCGGCGCAGCGTGTGCGTAAATCGTGAACCCCCATAACTCCTTTTTCGGTCAAGGCCGTTTGCAAAATTTGTTGCTTTATCGGTTCGGCAAGTTCGGCATCGGTTAATTCATTCAAGGCTTGTTTGGCCAGATCATAAGCATTAAAAATAAGATACAGAGCTATTATAATTGCTGTTAAGATATCAAACCATTTCCAATGCCAATATTGTACTACCAATAATGAAATTATTACGGCCGCATTTGACAGCAGATCAACCAAATAGTGTTGGCTGTCCGCTTTAATTGCCAGTGATTGGGTTTTCTTGATAACATAACGTTGCAACAGTAAAAGCATTACAGTACACAATAAGCAGATAACCATAATGGCAATTCCGATAGTTGTATCAGCAATTAATTTATTGTGAAAAAAACGGTCGGCAGCGTCATAAATAATGAACAAAGCCGAACCGATGATGAAGGCGGCTTGAAACAGTGCGCTGATGGATTCGGCTCGACCATAACCGTAACGATGAGTATAGCTTAAGGGTTTTTGGGAAAAACGTACGGCAATGAATGTAATCAATGAAGCGGCAATATCCGATAAACTGTCAATCATTGAACTCAAAATCGCCAGCGAACCGGAAGCAATCGCGGCGCCGGCTTTAAGAACACACAACAATGTGGCAGTTGCTATACTGGCAATTGCGGCAAGGTTTTGTAATTTATTATTCGATATTGAAGACATTTAAGATTTTTTCCAATTCGGTTAAGTCAAAAACGGCTGTTTTTTCATTCAGGTACGGCAAAATTTCCTGCAATGAATCATTATTTTCAACCGCGGTTATTTGATAATAGGCATAAGCAAATTTATTATCTTTATACAAAGAAATAGAAACGTAACCGCCATTTTCAACCTGCAGTGAAATGGTTTTTAGGGGTTGTTTCACTTCTTTTGGTAATACGGAAATCTGCCGTATTGGGGTGTTTAATAATTCTTTCATTAAGATCATCAGGCGTTGTTGTTCTTTTTCGGCCGAACTCGGCGCAACAAAACGTCCGTAGCGTAGATCCCATAAATGGCTGTATGTCCAGTTGTGCCAGTCCAGATCCAGACTGACGAAATCGGCATTAATTAACCAAACTTGGAACTGATCTTCAAAACGCATATAAGCAGCACTTGAACCGCGGCCCAAATCAACATTGATATCGCCGACATAAAAATGTTGCAAAATTTGTTCGTCTTTAAGTAAAGATATTTGGGTAACTTTGCTGTTCGGTTGTTCCAACGGTTCAAGGTTAAAGGTTTTCAGGTTTTCGGCTTTTGCTGATTTTTTCGCAAAGAAAGTAGCATCTTGCATAGTTATAAGCAGACGCCGAATGCGGTCTTGATATACCAAAAATAACGGATGTTCTTTAAGGTGCCAATCACCGTCCAGAGCACGGTAAAAAGTCAAGGTTTGCCGGTTGTTTTTCAAAATCAGTTTGTTAACTTCATTTATCTGCGACTTCAAATCAGGAAATACGGCTTTATTTTCAAACGTATCGATTTCACTGCGTTGTGAACAATATGTTGTGATCAGGCCGCAAATTAACAGAGCCAGGCAAATTCCCGCCAGAGTGTACCAACGGCGATTAAGTCTCAAAGTTTCAGCGCTGTTGCGGATTGGTGTTTTCCAGAAATATTTAAGTGCCAGCAGTAAGCTTAAAAGCAAAGGAATAAGTGCAATATTAAAAAATGTAATGCGATGAGAAATTTTTTGAATATCGGCAAAAGCCTGGTAGCGCAAATCGCTGAGATTTTGCCGATAAGAAGCTAATTGCTGTTTAATTTGCGCAATTGTCGTCAGCTCATCGGCAGTAAAATTTTCGCGTTCTTCAAAATTTCTTTTTTGCAGGATTTTTTGCAAATTTTCTTGAGCCGCATACATTTGCGTAAAAATTTGATTTTCGGCTTTTTTATAGTGAAAAGAGTTGAGACGCCGCAGTTTCTCGATATCGTTGAAACGACGGTCTTTGAGCTGTTTGCCACGTAAAGAGGCCAATAATTCATCACCGGTTAAATAATCTAAACTGTTCAAAACAAAATTCATATTATCAAACGCGGCACTGACATAATTATTTTGCAAAAACTGGTCCTTATTCATCCAAAATGAATCGTAAATAAAATCAGAATCGCCGATGGCAATAAGCGTAAACGGATTATCAGCCTGTTGTCCGCGAATTTCTGCGGCTAAAATTTTTTGATTATCGTCAGCACTGAAATATTCCAGAACTTGTTGCGGATTAAGTCCGTCGGTTACGACTTTTGCGGTCATAATTGCCGAAATATCGCCGGCCTTAAGCAGCGGCGTAAATTTAATACTGCCGTTTTTATAAGCTTCCGGTTGCGGCGCAATAACCGAGGTCGAGGCTACAATCATTTCGTGCAGATTTTGTGTGATTTGATGATAAGGATTCATGTTGGATTGAGGAATACGAAATTGAATAATATCTTGCGAAAAGACTGGATTTTTAGCATAGTCGATCGTCGCATCAACCGTGATGGAATTCTGTAAATCAGCCACAACGTAGTCCAAATAAAGTTTAATGCCCCAGAATTTTTCCAATTCTCCCAAGTTTGAAGCCTGCAACGGCTGGTTTTTAAACGAATATAACCGCGATGCTTCATGCGCCGGATCTAACAGCAATAAAATTTTTCCACCTTGTTGCGAATATTTTTTTATTTTGGCTACGGTGTCGTCGGACAGATCTTGCGGATCTATAATCATTAAGGCGTCAAGCGGTTGCGTCAAATCGTCATCGGCAGATATTTTAACTACGTTATAAGTTTGCTGTAATTCGTTGATAAATTGCCAGGAATCCTGCAAAGCGTTGCCGTTATTGAGCGTTTCTCCGAAAACCGGCAGATTGGTTAAAATGCCCACGGTTTTTTTATGATGATGCATTTGATAAATTTTTTCGGTGATGCTTTGCTCTATTGCCCCAAGATTATTTTGCGTAAAAAACGGGATAACTTCTTTGTTTTGCAAAGTATCTTCTAAGGTTAAGCCAAACAGAGCGTTTTGATTTAAGTCAATCAACGGAATAGGTTGTACACCGGCTGCCAAGGCAACATCTTCTTCCTGACTGAGGAATTTCGGATAATAAATTTTGTATTGAAATTTATCGGGTGCAACAGATTTATACTTTTGCAACAGCAAGCGGATACGGTCAAAAGCTAAGCGCAAATCAGAGTTGCGTTGCTCCAAAATTGGTGAAAAATACAGTTTGGCGGTTATCGGCTCCGGCAGTTGTTGTAGAACCTGGCGGGTTGCCGGTGCGAGAGTAAAGAATTTTTCTTGCGTGGCATCGTATTGAATGTTTCGGGTCAGGCTGTTCGCTATCATATTAATTCCGAACAGACCGACTAACAGCATAAGCCAGGCGGAAATAAAGTAAGTGCGGCTGGTTGATTTTAGCCATCCCGAAGTGCCGGAGGTTTTGTAATTAATTATCAGAACCGTGGTAAAATTAAAAAAGAAAATAATTGAAATAAAGTAAATTACATCGCGCAATTCCAATAAACCGCGGCTTAAACTTGCAAAGCGGCTTAAAAAACTGAAAGAGGCGATTGTGTCAATAATAAAATCAGACATAAACAGGCGGCAAAATGCTAAAATATATTCTATACCGCTCCAAAAAAATGCCAGATTGGCAATGACCGCTAAAACCAACGCTATTACCTGATTTTTGGTTAGTGCGGACATTGTTTGCGAAATTGCCAACATACAGCCGGCAATGGTAAAACTGGCAAGATATCCCAGTAAAATTACGCTGTTATCCGGTGTGCCGAGCCAATTAACGCTAAGCCAAAACGTTGCAGTTAACAGCAAGGCCAGTCCGCAAAACAGCCATGCTGCCAAGAACTTACCCCAGACCAGAGCCGTGACGGATATCGGCATAGTAATGATTTGTATGATGGTTTTATTGCGGAATTCTTCAGACCATAACCGCATGGCAATACCGGGGATAAATAGCAGATACAGCCATGGTTGAAATTCAAACATCGCCAGCAGGTTGGCCTGACCGCGGTGGAAAAAATTGCCGAAATAAATGGCAAATGAGCCGTTTAAAATCAGGAAACTCAGTAAGTAAATATAGGCTAACGGCGACTGAAAATAGCGCAAAAGTTCGTTTTTGGTGACAATCCATATTTTATTCATATTAATCCTCCACCTTGGTTAAATGGCGAAAAGCCTGCGCCAAATTTTTACTTTGGGTTGATTTTAGTATTTCTTTTAGGGTGCCGTCGCATTTTATTTGGCCATGATCAATAACAATAATGCGGTTACATACGGTTTCCGCTTCTTCCAGTAAGTGTGTGGAAATTAAAATGGTTTTATCTGGTGCCATCGTTTTAATTAATTGCCGCATATAATCTTTTTGGTTCGGATCAAGTCCGTCGGTCGGCTCATCCAGCAGTAATAGGGGTGGGTTGCTTAAAATGCTTTGCGCAAACCCGACACGGCGTTGATAGCCTTTGGAGAGAGTTTCGATTTTTTGTGATAAAACCTCGGTTATGTTGGCGGTTGCGGCAACCTGAAGCATTTTTTGCTTATTTACGCCGCGTAATTGCGCCATATAAGAAAGAAACATATCCACGGTAATATCCGGATACAAAGGGGCGCCTTCAGCCAAAAAACCGATATTTTGCTTGGCAAAAAGTGTTTCCTGAGCAATATTTTTTCCTAAAACCGTAATTTTACCGGAAGTCGGCGCCAAGTAACCGGCAATCATATTCATTAAGGTCGATTTACCGGCGCCATTGGGTCCCAATAAAGCAATGATGTCACCTTGTTTTGCCGTAAAAGACAGATGATCCGAAGCCTTAACGGAACCATAGTTTTTGCATAAATCGATAATTTCCAGCGTGTTATTTGGTGTTTTCATAAATTTCTCCTCCGGTAAGCGGCTCATAAGCTCCGGTTGTGTTAGGAAAAGTTAAGGGCAGACCATGCAGGCGCCGTACGGCATTAAAAGCGGTTGATTGGGCGCCGATGCAGGTAAGTTTAGGGTTAATTGTTGTAATATTTTGCGGTTCGCGCGGGGCGAAATTTTGTTTAATCTGGCGCAAAAGCGAAGGGTTTTGCGTTCCTCTGCCGCTGATAAAAATATGTGACGGAATCTTTGGCAAAAAATCCAATGCCGCCTGATAAATTGCTTCGGCAATAAAACAATTGGCGGTTGCGGCACCGTCTTCAAGCGATAAACCTTCCAGATGTTCTTTTTTGTCGCAAAAATCATGAATATCCATAGATTTAGGCGGTTGCTTGTGCAGAATCTTGTGTTTTAAAAGCGGTGTTATAATCTGTTGATGAATTTGTCCGGTTGCGGCTAAACGGCCGTTATAATCGGTTTGCATATTGGCGTGACGAAAAGTCCAATCTTCAATCAAAGCTAAACCCGGAGCGGCATCAAAAGCCATTACTTCACCGGATTCACCGAGATATATTAAAGTTGTAACCGCTTCAACATCAATAAATAGTGCCGGTTTATTGATGTTTTGGGCTATCATGGCATAAAAAGATGTTGAAAGCGGGGCCGCCTGACCGCCGGCCAGCAGATCAGCCTTGTGGAAGTGCGTAACTATCGGTCGGGCAATTCGGGAGCTGACTTTATGGCCGTTCTCCAACTGATATGAACAGCGATTTTCCGGTTCATGACAAACGGTTAAACCGTCAATACCGATAACATCAATGTCTTCTATATTACAAAAAGAAGTTACGGTTTCGGCATAAAAATCACTGATTTTATCACGTAATTTTTGCACTTGCGGATTATTTTCCAATTCATGAAAAGAAATTATTCGCTGATTAATTAAGGTGCGAATTTGTCCGAATAAATCCTCCGGATAAGGAATTGCGGCGGTTAAACCGTAATCATGCACATCAACACCGTCGGTGTTCAGCACCGCCAGTTCAATACCGTTAAGCGAAGCATTACCGTATATGCCGACCGCGTTAATATTTTTTATCATCATGTTTAAAATAATCCTGTTGCAATGCCTGAATATTATGCTAGTATACGTTAAAATTTAGTATAGAATTACCTAAAATGAAAGAAGGAAACAATGTCCGAATTTAAATCAGAATTCTTAAATATTATGCAAGAGCGCGGTTTTTACAATCAATGTACCAATATTGACGGCTTTGATGCCTATTTGGCAGAATGCGAGAGCAAAGGAGTACCGGCGGTCGGTTATTTAGGATCTGATCCGACCGGCGACAGCTTGCACGTCGGGCACATTGTGCCGCTAATGATGTTGCGTTGGTTCCAAAAATGCGGACATAAGCCGTTGACTTTAGTCGGTGGTGCTACGGCGCGTATCGGCGATCCGTCGGGAAAAGATAAGCTGCGGCCGTTTTTGGACGAGGAAACTTTGGCTCGTAATATTGTCGGACTGAAAAAATCGTTTTCGAAGTTTTTGCGCTTCGGTGACGGTGCCAATGATGCGGTTATGGTTGATAACTGGGACTGGTTTAAAGATGTTAATTATTTGGCTTTTTTGCGCGATATCGGTACTTGCTATTCGGTTAATCGCATGCTGACCATGGATAGCGTGAAAAGCCGATTGGAACGCGAACAGCCGATGTCTTTTTTGGAATTTAATTATATGCTGCTGCAAGGTTATGATTTTTGCGTTTTGCTGCAAAAATATAATTGTCGGGCGCAGATAGCCGGTGCTGATCAATGGGGAAATATTACTTCCGGAACTGAGTTGGGACGGCGGCGTTATGACACCGAACTGTTCGGCTTTACCAGTCCGATTATTACCGATTCGAACGGTAAAAAAATGGGCAAGTCAGAAGGTAATGCCGTATGGATTAATGAGGAAAAATTGCCGGCTTATGATTATTATCAATATTTTCGCAATATCGGCGATGCCGAAGTGGGTAAATGCTTGCGTATTTATACCGATTTGCCGATGGATGAAGTGCGGCGTCTGGAAAAACTGCAAGATAAGGAAATTAATGAAGCCAAGAAAATTTTGGCCTTTGAAGCAACCAAAATCTGCCGCGGACTTGAACAGGCTCAAGCGGCTCAGGATACTGCCGTGTGGACATTTGAGCAGGGCACGGCCGGAGGTGATTTGCCGACTTTGAATGTTGATTTATCCCAAGGTATCGGAGTATTGGATGCATTTTTACAAATCGGATTTGTTGCCAGCAAGGGTGAAGCGCGCCGCTTGATTAAGCAAGCCGGACTTAAAATTAACGATAAACCGGTCAGCGATGAAAATTATGTTATTACTGTTGCTGATGTGGTAGACGGCGCCGTTAAAATTGCTCAAGGCAAAAAGAAATTCGGTTTAATTAAGTAATTTTGCCGTTGTAGCGGAATTATTTTACGATTTTTGTATAATTTTACTTGACTTGTGATGCAAAAGAATGTATGAACAAGCAACAATATTGTTAAAATTAACTTAAGGAAATTTAAAATGTCTAAAAAATGTGATATCTTAGGCACAGGTGTTATGACCGGCAATAATGTCAGCCATGCTAATAACAGAACACGCCGTCGTTTTATGCCTAACTTGCAAGTGGTATCGTTGTTCAGCGAAGCTTTGAACAAGGTATTCAAATTAAAGGTTTGCACCAAAACATTACGTTCTATCGAACATAATGGCGGTTTGGATTCTTTCCTGACCAAAACATCTAATACCAAGTTGTCAGAAGAAGCTAAACAGATAAAGAAGAATATTTTAAGCAAAAAAGCTTAATCAAGTTAGTAAAAGTGCACTTTAAAAGACCGCCTGAAAGAGGCGGTCTTTCGGTTTTTAGCATCAAGATTTAGTTGAAAAATTTTTCTGCCGGCAAAAATATTTTTTCGTAGTCGGTGAATTTTAATATACATTTAAAAAAATGCATGTTACAATATATGCAAAAATTAAAACAAGTTTTATAAGGAGAACAATTATGTTTAAAAAGGGTGTAATTTTGAGCGTTGCCGCAGGTATAGCTTTGGTAGGTTGGTGGGCTTTTAATGCGGCACAAGCCCGTGTTTGCTTTTTGCCGGATAGCGATTGTGATATGGATAATTCGCAAGGTTTGGCTGATGGTGAACATTTGCCGGATCCCGTTCCGAATTCTGAATGCGGTGGATATAATTTATCATATTCTGAGACAGCTTCCTACGATAAAAATTGCTATGAATGTGAATCATGTGAAAGTAATAGAACTAAATATAAATGTTGGGAAAGTATTAAGACGGGATATGAACTGATTGGCGGAGAGTGCAAGAAAAAATGTCCGACAGGTAGCTATGACTCTGAAGGTGCTTGCAAGAATGGCTTGCCTGATAATTATTCTTGTGTACCGATAGAGGGTTATCCTAACTGCTATACCAGAGAAAAAACGGAGTGCCCAACAGGTTTTGCAAGAAACGTTACCTGTAAAGAGCCAAAGGTTGAACATGAGACAGTAAAAGGGTGCTATATATGTGATGATTGTGAGAACGGTGCTAAACATCCGGGTTGTAAAGCTGGATATAAAGAAACTGATACCGGTAAAAAATCAAGCTATTCTCAAAGTGTTTGCTATGTGTGCGAGAAAGATGGTTGTGATTTCACTAAAGGAGAATATTCCAGCCAATTTGAGTGTGAGGATCGTGAGTGTCAAGGTGAACAGAATTGCCACTGTACTCAGGATAACGAGACAAGATGCTGGATTCGGCCGAATGTTCTGTATGTTGATGTTATAGTTGACCAGAAAACCCCGTCATATTTTAATAATGATGATTTCTTCGCAGAAAATTCTTTCTATGATTATAATATTTGGATGCATTCCGCTCATGCTTTAACTGATGATGCTGTTCTTGGACTGAATTATTATGTTGATCCGCCGAAGGCGTATGATCCAACAAAACCATATAATCCTAATGGTAATATAAATCCGAAAATATGCTATTTTACCGCAAATATAATTTTGCCAAAAGGAAAGAATAACAGTGCTAAACTTTGGCTTAAAGACGATGCCGAAGATCGTCCTACGTACAGTTGGAAAACATGTGGACGTGCAGGCCATGTTGATGGTAGTGGTCAATTTGTTGCCGATGGGGTAAGTACTGAATATGGTTATTCATACGATGTTGGTGGTTATGATTATGAAGGTATAGGTTCGGAGGGTTTCTCTGTCGAATATGATGGTGGCGGTTCCGGTGATGGTAGTTATGAAGAACAGGGAGGATACGAAGGATATACGGCGAAAATACATCATTTTGATCTAACTAATTTTTCGCTTACCATAGGTTCAGAAAAAGTTACTGACTTGCGTCATTTAATGGAAGAATATATGGTAGTGTTCAATGGAGGAACCCAGTGTGAAATGGAAACAAAAACTTATCCGGAAGGAAAATATACTGTTGTATTCAAAGTTGTAAAACCACAAAAATCTCAGATGTGTCAATATGATTAATCTGTGATAGAAGGATTAAAGGAGCCGCAGGTGTTACGCGGCTCTTTTTTTTGATTTTATTGTCACCCCTCCGAGTGCTATTATGCACGAGGTCAAGGGGTCTACCGCTTTTTTTTAAAAGCATTCGAAGATGCCTTGACCTCACTTCGTTCGGAGGCATGACAGTTATAAAAAAAAGAGTGCAAGCGAGCGATGACAGTTAAATGAAAAATTTAAAGGATTCGAAGATGCCTTGAATTTTGCTGGCGCAAAATAGGCATGACAGTTATTTTTTTGTGTCTTCGGTCTCAATGAGGAATGATAGTTATAAAAAAACCTGTGAGTTGGAGATTCCAATTCACAGGTTAGGGTGTTATTCCGGATTAAGTTTATAATACAGACATAACACGGCCGGCAATCCGATGGCACCCCAGATACCACCGAAGTGATAACCGAGCCACACTATGCCACTAAAGATCGAGCCCAAAAAAATAAAGGCGCCGATCTTGGTGGATACCAGCCACTTCAAAATCATCGCAATCGCGAGAATTGCAATTGCAATGAACAAAAAACTTTTAAAAACCATAATTAAAAAACAATTTATAAAACACAATACTTATTTATCTAAATTTATTATAAGATTTTTTTGGCATTTTGGCAAGTAAAAAAGAAAACATTTTAAATGTTATAGCTGATTGCTATTGAAATAGTAATATTTGTCAACAAAAAAATCCCCTGATTATGCAACATCAGGGGATTAAACAAATAAACAGCTTACTGAGCCTGTGAATTAAGCGGAAACCAATGAACGGCATCAGCACATTCTTCTTGGCTCATGCCTTTAACTCGGCAACGATTAATCTCTAAAGTCGGCAGTTTATCCAATTTTAAGCAACCTTCGCCCATCAACAGCTGATCCGTGTATGTTTTAACCCCCGGATTTACTTGCTGCATATTGACGGTTGTTGTAATATCCGGCCACTTAATCCGCAACCCTAAAGAGGAGATGCGGGTGCGCAAATCATTAAGAACGTAAATACGTATCGAACAGCGTACAATATTGTCAAACGCCGGATGCAGCTCATATTTATCGTAATAAACCAAAATTTGCCGATTAGTGTCGGTATCTTCAAAAATAACCTTGTCGCCGATAATTTTAAAGCGGTTAATTTTAGGTACGGAATTATCATATTTTTTGGCTTCATCGGCTTTTTCAAAATCTTGATTGAAGTTTTTTTCAACGGTAGCTTCTTCCAGTTTCGGAGAAGATGCACTGTCAGAACGTGCTGCCGTGCCGGAGGTATTCAGCAGTTGCGTCGACAAATCAGCAGCCGAAACCGCAGAGCCGAGAAACATTCCGGCAATCAGACCGATAAAACTGAAAATATGTTTTTGCATAAAAAATCCTATTTAATTTGTTTTAAGATATCGTTGGTTTTTTCGTTTTCTAACAAAATATCGCTGTGCGAAGCGTTAATTTTGTTAAGATCGCGATTTTTTTCTTCTTCAGCCTGTTGTTTTAAAACGCTTTCCGGCACATCCTTAAATTCGGAATAATATTCCGGATTTTTGGAATCAATATAATTAAATTTGTCCGTGCAGTCACCGGTACCGACAAGTTTGCTGTCTTTCATTACAATATTATCACTGTCAGTAAAGCAGTTAACCGTATTATAGGTTAAATTATCCAACAACAGGAAGCATTTATCGGTAGAAACTTTTTGTTCAAAGCTTTTTTGTGTGTGCGGAGCAATGTCGGTTAAAGTGATTGAAGATGTAACGGTTGTTTCGGCCTCTTTTCCTTTAACGGCAACAACTTCGCCTTCTTTAATAACATATTTGGCGGAAACATTATCAACCCAGCTTAAGGCCAGCTCAGCGGTTTTAACACTTTTATCCATGCGGTTATAAGCAGTTACGATAAACGAACATTGTTCGATTAATTCTTTATCATTGGTTATAGGTTTGATATTTTCAATGCGGAACAAAATGCTGCCGGCATTAGATGTTTGTTCAGCGGCCTGTGCACCGGTTGCGGTTAAAACTAAACCTAAAGCTAAACAAGATGCGGTAATTTTATGTATAAAACTCATTTTTTCTACTCCAAAGTATTCAAAGATATTGCTGATTATAATCATTGTTTATTTAATTTTTCTTAATTTTCATAAAAAACTACAGTTCCTCCAATTTACGTTGCAAGCGTAGCAAATCAGCCCATGCTTTAGCTTTTTGCAGCGGACTGCGTAATAAATAGGCCGGATGAAAACTGGCCAGTGCCGGAATAATTTCACCGTTAGCCGAAGCATAATCAAGAAAATGTCCGCGCAAACGAGAGATGCTTTCCGCATTATTTAGCAAAGCATTAGCGGCACTACCGCCCAACAAGAAAATGATTTTCGGCTTAATCAGTTCAATCTGCCGTTGCAAAAAAGGCAAACATACGGCAACTTCACCATCGGTCGGGGTGCGATTTCCCGGTGGCCGCCAAGGTAAAACGTTGGTAATATAGCAATCATCGCGACGTAACCCGATTGCTTGCAACATTTTATCCAATAAATGTCCGCTGCGTCCGACAAAAGGTTCACCGATTCGATCTTCATCAGCGCCCGGAGCCTCACCGATTATCATGACTTCGGCCTGCGGATTGCCATAGCCGAAAACGGTTGAATTAGCAGAAAAACGTAAAGAACAACCTTCAAAACTTTCAACCATTGCTCGCAAATCGTCTAACGTTTGCGCTTTTTGGCAGATTTCCCGCGCATTGATACAAGCGGCGTTGCTTTCCTGAGCCAGTAAAGTTGTTGCCGGTCGCAAATTGGCGGAAGCGACACTTTGCGCCGGACTTATAACTGATAACGGATCTTCGCCGCATATTTCATCAACACCGGCATCAACATACCATTGTATTATTTCTTTTAAATCTTCCATTTTGCAATCTCTTTTGCTAATATAACGCAAATACTTTTTTTTGCAACACAAAGAGAGTCTTTACACATTAATAAATATTTCCTATATATGATAAGACAAGTAATAATTTACGGGAAGAAGGCGAATGAAAGATATTATGATGAAGTTGTGCGGCGGATTGATACTTATCGGGGCGTTAGTGCTCGCTTGTTCACAAGTTAAAAAGCCGCATTTGCGGGAGTTATCACTGAAACCGCAGTTTAATGCTGAAGGATATTGGCAGACTGAAAATGTCTTATTCAAAAAAAATGCTGATAATTCCATTTCTTATTATGGAACCAATTCTCTTTACGGGCCATATTTGGCTGCACGGGTGGCACATATGCGCCAAGATTTTGATGATGCGGCCGAATATTATAAAATTGTTATGCAAAAAGATCCGGGGAATGCCCGTATTAATCGTTCGGTTTATCTTATTTTGTCGGCTTTGGGACAAATCGATAATGCGGCTCCGTATGCACAAAAAGAAATTGACAGCGGTGAAAAAAAATCTTTGGCTCCACTGATTATCGCCTTGAACAATTTTACAGACGGCAAATATGAACAAGCGCGAAAACAAATGAGCGCACTGAACGAGCCGGCCTATAAAACCATTATTAATCCGCTGTTTAATGCGTGGACTTATGTTGGCGAAAAAGATGAAAAAAATGCGATTGCCAGCATTAATAAAATTGTCGATGATCCTTTGCTTGAAACAATGAAGTTATTTCATAAGGCGCTGATTTACGACTATCTCGGTAATAAGGAAAAAGCCACCGAATGTTTTGCGCAAATTGTGCAAAATCACCCTAAAGATGTAACTTATCGGGTTTTGGAAATTATTACCAATTTTTACGTTCGTAATGGCGATAAAGAAATGGCGCATAAAATTTCCGGTCGCTATAATGATAGAGGGTTGCTGGCTTTATTGCTTAAGGATATCGATAAAAAAATCGAAAACGGTTCGATTAATACCGAGGCGGTTATCAATTCGCCGCGCAAGGGGTTGGCCGAGGCAATGTTTAATATCGGCACTATTTTCCGTGCTTCGACCGGTGGTACGGAATATGCGCAGATTTATATTGCCGCCTCGTCTTTCTTGAATCCGGACTATGATTTGTCACAAATTGCGTTGGCTAATGTTTTGGAAGAAATCGGCCTTTTGAAAGAGGCAAATCGCTACTATGCCAAAATTCCGGCCGATTCGGGCTCTTATTTTATTGCTCGTTTGAAAATGATTGAAAATCTGAATACACTTAAGGATTATCAGGGGGCAGAAGATAATTTGCGCCTGTTATTGGAAGATTATCCGGAAAATACTCAGCTTTTAACCGATTTGGGCACCATTATGAGTAATATGAACCGCGAAAAAGAAGCAATTAAAATTTTTCAAAAGGCGGTGAAGTCGATTAAAAATGTTAACTCCAGCAGTTGGCCGGTCTTTTATTCTTTGGCCGTTTCGTATGACCGTGATAACCAAAAAGCCAAGGCCGAAGAAAATTTGCTTAAAGCTTTGGAATTAAGCAATCGGCATCCGAATGTTTTGAATTATCTCGGCTACACCTGGCTTACCATGGATAAAAATGTGGATCAGGCAGCCGAAATGATTTTGGAAGCGTACAAGCAATATCCGTATGACGGGCATATTGTTGATAGCCTCGGGTGGTTGTTCTATCGCCTCGGCTGGTATGAAAAGGCCGTGGAATATTTGGAGCAGGCTTCGGATATGAATCCGGGAAATGCGGTTATCAGTGATCATTTAGGCGATGCTTATTGGTTCGGCGGTCGGAAAAATGAAGCGGTTTTCCAGTGGAAACATGCCTTGGATTTAAAAGAAGATGCTGAAAGCGTTGATAAAGATGCGATTCGCCGCAAAATTGAAGACGCTCAGGTGGAAAATAAAGAACTTACCGTACAAAGTCCGAGTTTGTACCGTGAACTGAGAAATATGTAATAATGGTAAAATTTTGGCTTGCTTTTTAGAACCTTTCGTTTAATATGACTCTGTCGGCAAGAGATTGCCGATGGAGTATCGAAACTCCTCTCAAAGATTATAACTCCTCTGTAACGGGGAGCTGGCGGAATATATTGAATACGCCAGACTGACTTTGAGCAGTTTCGAACTCCCCGACCTTTTTTTGAGGTCGGTTTTTGTTTAGGTTTAACAAAAAATAGGAGTTCAAGACAATGTCAAGTTTAGGTTATTTTTTAGATCCGCAATCACGGCGGGAAATGGGGTATGCTTTATGGCAACTACGGCGTGAAAAGTGTTTACGGGTGAGCCAAGTGGCGAAGCGTACCGGTATTGCCGAGCGCTATATCGATAAGGCGGAACTAGGCTATGGGATTAAGTTCAGCGTTATG
>CADBPX010000010.1 GCA_902796625.1 uncultured Pseudomonadota bacterium | reverse complement strand
TATTGGTGCCCTGAAGAAGACTCGAACTTCCACTGCCTGAGGCAACATGCACCTGAAGCATGCGCGTCTACCAATTCCGCCATCAGGGCTTATATATTAAAAAACAGGCTAAGATATAACTTTTTTTTACTCCCGTGTCAATATTTTTTTTATTGCCACCACACTTTTATATCATAAATACCGTATGCTTCCAATAAAAGTATCGTTCCCAGCAATACGCGATAAATTACAAAAGGAAGAAAACTCCATCTCTTCAACCAGGTCATAAAAAGATAGATTGCCATGATAGAAAAGATAAATGAATAGCCAACAGCATGACAAGCTTCTTTTATTTGATAGATATTTCCTTCACGCCATAATTCATATCCGGCAATCATTCCGGCCGCCAGAATCGTCGGAATTGCTAACAACATAGCAAATTTTGCCGCTTCTCGTCTTTCCATTCCCAAAAAACGACACATTGTAATTGTAATACCAGAACGACTGGTTCCGGGAAGCAAGGCCAAACATTGTGCCAAACCAATCAAAACAGCATCTTTCACCTCCAAATTACGAATTTTACGCGCCGTAATCGACATACAATCAATCACCCAAAGCAATAAACCATACAACAAAATATTCCATCCGATCAACTTTGTATTACGCAACCATTCCAAACCATAAAACTTAAGAACTGCTCCGCAAATCAGAGCCGGAATAGTGGCAATAACCAACAAATAAAACAGCTGACTGCCATATACTTTAAATTTCGGCAAAAATCTTGTTTTTATAAGTCCGCACAACATCTCCCATAATGTTGGCAAAAAATAAATGATAACCGCCATAATTGACCCGATATGTAAAGCAATATCAATAGCGACACCTTGATCGGCAAAATCCGTAAACTTAGAAAATAAAATCAAGTGTCCGGAAGAACTGACCGGTAAAAATTCCGTCATTCCTTGTAACAATGAAAGCAATATGATCTGTAGTTCACTCATTTTCTTCCCCTATATACTTACCAACAACTTTTTGACATTTTTTGTTATTAACATCTAATAACGAATGCGGACGAAAACGCACGTTATTTACCGAAGCTCCCCAATGTAAATGCGGACCGGTTGCCCGACCGGTTTTGCCGACGTGGCCGATAATCTGACCTTGTCGTACTTCATCTCCTTCATTGACAATTGCATCTTTCAGATGGGCATAAATTGTTTGCAATCCTTGTCCGTGGTCAATAATAACCATATTACCGGTATAAAAATAATTTTTTCCGCTTAACAC
Source organism: uncultured Pseudomonadota bacterium (assembly GCA_902796625.1). Taxonomy (GTDB): domain Bacteria; phylum Pseudomonadota; class Alphaproteobacteria; order RF32; family CAG-239; genus RUG410. The sequence goes on along the minus strand of CADBPX010000010.1, from coordinate 11,672 downwards.
CACTCTCCCACTACCGGAAGCTTTCACCGGTGTCCCTTCAGGCGCGGCAATATCCGTACCGCTATGCGGGCTCTTGGGTACACCGTTGAAAACCCGCTGATTACCAAAGTTGCCGCTGATTTTACCATTTACCGGTAAAATGAATCCTTCACGCCAATATTGTGCCGTATTATTATGCTTCAACGCGCGTCCGACATCTTGTTGTTCACGTATAATCTCATTTTCATCTTGTTTGCTCGGGGTTACATGCTTCTGCGGCACACCGGTGATACGCTGAATATCCAATTTTGTGTGCGCAACATTTAGCTCATACGATGTGCCGTCATCAGTTTTGAATTGTAATTTTTTCGCAACATCACGATGCAGTGCTACCAAGGCCTCACCATTTTCATTTACACCGTAATTTTTATCATCTAAATTTTTTAAAACTGTTATTTTCTTTGCATTATCACTCTTAATCAGCAATAATTCACCTTGCTTAATATCACCGCAAATTTCCAAGGCCTGAGCTTGGGCGTAGAGCACCAATAGGCTAAATATTGTCAAATAAATCACCTTGCACCGCACAATTTTTCTCCATTACTTTTGCCTTTACAATCCCATCGGCAAACCGAATATGTAAATCTTGAGCACTTTTTGCTTTATTTGTACTGCAAATAGTTTGAAAATTTCTATCCGAAATCCACGCAAATCCGCGCCGCAATACAGCATCTACAGACACAGATTCAAGACGTAATGCCAGATTATTCAGCATATCAGCTTTACGTTCCACAATATTTGCAACATAAAAGGGGCGAATACTTGTCAAATCAAGCATATTTCTTTTATCTTTCAGCAAATTAGCAAATGCTGTATGCAACCTTTCACAACGATCATCAAGTTTTTGCTGATTTTCTGCCACAATCTGTCCTAATGACGGAATAGATCTCCCCAAAGCTTCAACATACTGAGAAAATTCATTAAAATAGCGCTCAATAGCATTTTTCATTCTCAAATCCGAAGTCAAAAGGCTGTTATACAGTTCACTCTTTACCGGAACCGCAAACTCAGCTGCCCCGGTTGGTGTTGGGGCACGCACGTCGGCCACATAATCAATCAGCATTGTATCCGTTTCATGACCCACTGCTGAAATAAGCGGAATTTGCGAATCATAAACGGCGCGCACTACAACTTCTTCATTAAAAGGCCACAAATCTTCCAAGCTGCCGCCCCCTCGCGCTACAATCAATACATCAGGACGATTGGCATTACCTAAAGGAATATCATTAAATCCTTTGATGGCCGCGGCAATTTTATCCGCCGCCCCCTCTCCTTGAACCGGCGTAGGCCAAACAATAATACGTACCGGAAATCGATCGCGGATGCGATGAATAATATCACGAATAACTGCGCCGGTCGGACTGGTAACAACACCGATAACCTGCGGCAAATACGGTATTTTTTGCTTATGTTCAGATGCAAATAAACCTTCGGCTAAAAACTTTTGCTTTCTTTCTTCCAAAAGTTTCAAAAGTGCACCTTGACCGGCAATCTCCAAACTTTCAATAATCAACTGATAAGATGACCGTCCGTTAAAAGTGGTTATTTTTCCGGTAGCTACAACCTCTACACCATCTTCAATCTTAAGCGATAAATTTTGCGCAATACCTCGCCAACAAACAGCTGACAATACAGAGTTTTCATCTTTTAATGATAAATACCAGTGTCCGGAATCAGCCCGTTTTGCCCCAAATATTTCTCCTTTAACGCGCACATGAGTAAATGAGGTTTCTACCAATTGCTTAATAGCAAATGAAATCTCACTGACAGTATATTCTTTTTTTTCCGCTAACAAATCGATCATGTAATGATTTATACTTACATTTGTTTTATAAATTCTTAAAAACAAATAATACCTTGCATTTTTTCTTAACTATGATAAACCAAAGTATCTCACTTATACCGGAAAATTGAATACTATGAATTTATTTATTAAAAAATTGTTTTTTATCGGCATAGTTATTGCCACATTTCTCGGAACATACAGTCTGTTAATTGAGCCATACAGCCTGACAACAACAAAATACCGAATAAATATACCTTCACTATCCGGCCTCAAAATAATTTTTGCTTCTGACTTTCATATCGGTCCATATTTTTTTGAACAATGGCGATTGCAAAAAATTATCACGGCAATAAACAGGAAAAATGCCGATATTGTCATCCTCGGCGGCGATTACGTTAAGGGTCATCGTAAAGATAGTTCAATGTCAATAGATAACATTGCGGCATCACTATCCAAGATAAAAAGTCAATCGGGAATTTTTGCCGTTTTAGGTAATCACGATTCTTACTATGATAAAGATGAAGTTAAAGGCTCTTTATTGGCTCACGGCATTAATGTATTAGATAATGAAAACAAACGAATATCGATAGGAGATAAATTTTTATATATTGCCGGTGTCAGCGACTATTATACTGATAAACCTGACATTCACGCAGCATTAAAAAACACCAGAAAACCGACAATACTTGTAACCCATTCACCAGATGTTTTGCCTCAAACTCCGAAAGTTGATTTAGTACTGGCCGGACACACTCACGGCGGGCAAATAGTTATCCCTTTTATAGGGGCTCCGCTGGTTCCTTCAGACTACGGCAACCGTTATCGTTATGGTCTTATCCGTGAAAATGGTAACAGCCTGATTATCACACAAGGCCTTGGAACCAGCTTACTTCCCATTCGTTTTAATTGCCGTCCGGAAATTATTATCATTGAAATACAATAAAAAAAAACAGGTACCATTAAAAGGTACCCGTCTTTAATTCTCAATGAAATTCACCCACATAACGAACTTTTGCATCCTCGCTATCAGCGTAATAATCTGCCGGCATATCCGGCGTGTTTCCGTTCAGCTTCACAATCCAATTGGCTTGCGGAAGCAACTCATCATTGTGAGCAAAATAAAACCCGTTCAAATCAGCAAGTTTCAGCCGTCTTAACGTGCGATTGACCACTTTTCGTCGCTGATAAACAGCTTTGCAAAAACGATAGCTAGGCAATCTTTCCTCATCGACATCTTTCCTCAAAGAGATTGTTTCAGTTACGCTCAAATACACCGATGAATCATCTAGGGGGAATATTCCCAGAATTTTTTCAAAACTAATGTATTTGACGAAGAAAAAAGGAACACGTTTAACAACATTGTCGCTGATCTGAACCAAAACATCGCAGTTACGAAACTTTTTTCGCTTCTGCATTCTTTTGAAAATCTTCCGTTGAAAAGATTTTCGCAAGAATTTGCATTTTTTACTATCCATAAAGCAAATTATTAAACATTAAAAATAAAATAATTATATCAGAATGTTATGAATGTAACATTGTTTAACGGTAAAGTCAATTATTTTCCAATAACTGACAAAAAAGGGACTGTAAAAACAGCCCCTGAATATTTTTTTTGTGGCAAGATTAACGCTTGCTGAATTGGTAAGAACGGCGAGCTTTTGCTTTACCATACTTCTTACGTTCAACAACACGGTCATCACGAGTTAACAAACCGGCTTGCTTCAACACGGATCTCAATTCCGGCTCATATTCATTTAGCGCCTTGGAAATACCGTGGCGAATAGCACCGGCCTGACCAGACAAGCCACCGCCATTAACAGTGCAAACAACATCAAATTCATTTTCACGATTGGCAATTACGAATGGTTGATTAATAACCATTTTCAGAACCGGACGAGCAAAATACTCATCAATAGATTTATCATTGATAGTAATATTACCTTTACCCGGCATAACCCAAACGCGAGCTACAGCATCTTTTCTTTTTCCTGTAGCATACGAGCGGCCTTTTTTATCCTTTACGGCCTTACGAGTTGCCTTAACTTCTGTTTCTTCGGAAACAGCTGACTTAATATCTTGCAATGATTCAATTTTTTTCTTAGCCATTATAAAGCACTCCTTTTATTCTTCGGGTTTTGAGAAGCAATATCCAACACAATTGGATTCTGAGCAGCATGTGGATGATTTTCACCGGCATAAACCTTTAACTTTGTCATCATCTGACGCCCTAAAGGATTACGAGAAATCATTCTTTCAACAGCCTTCTGAATAACTCTTTCTGGGAAACGGCCTTCCAAAATTTTTCCGGCAGTTGTATCTTTTACACTACCAACATAACCGGTATGTTTATAGTAGTGCTTATCTGTTAATTTTTTACCTGTTAACTTTACTTTATCGGCATTAATTACAACGACATAATCGCCGCAATCCAAATTTGGTGCAAAATAAGGTTTATTTTTTCCGCGCAAAATTTTTGCAATTTCAGCAGAAAGACGACCCAACACCACGCCATTGGCATCAACCAGATACCATTTTCTTTCGATATCAGCAGGTTTTGTAGTATGCGTAGAAATCATTTGTATCTCTTTCTTAAATTAAATTGTTATATTACATTCTTCGCCAATATACCCAATATTTTTTAATTGTCAATACAAAAAAATATATTTTTTCAATATATTAATAGTATGGTATTATGTTACCGTGTCATATTTATTTGTTTTTACTAAAAAAAGTATTTATGCTTTAAAATTTAATCCCCAATCGGCATAGTGACTGGGATTTTCTTCCCAATTTTCACGCACCTTAACAAACAAGAACAAATGGATTCTTTGCTCTAAAAGCTCTTCCAACTCTTCCCGTGCCGCTTGGCCGATTTTTTTTATCATTGTTCCATTATGACCCAAAACGATAGATTTTTGTCCTTCTTTTTGCACATAAATTGTCATTTCTGCCCGCACCGAGCCATCTTCTTTATGTTCCCACAATTCCGGCTCTACCGTCAATGCGTAAGGTATCTCTTGCCGTAAATTCAAGAACATTTTCTCCCGTACAATTTCTGCGGCTAGCAATCTCAGCGGCATATCAGACATCTGTTCTTCCGGATAATACCACGGACTTTCCGGCAAATTATCGGCCAAATATTGATAAAAATCTGTCATATGATCACCAGTTTGTGCCGAAAACATAAATACGGCATCAAATGCAAATAAATTTTCAAATTCTTCTTTCAATTCTTGTAAATGTTCAGACGTTTCCAAATCTATTTTATTAAACGCCAAAACGGCATGAGCATTTCTTCTGATCAGCTCATCAATTATCGCCGATGTTTCCTCATTCATACCGCGGTGAGCATCGACCACCAATACGTTAATATCCGCATCACTAAAACCGCTCCAAGCGGAAGCGACCATTGCCCTATCCAGCCTTCTTTTAGGCTCAAAAATCCCCGGTGTATCCATAAAAATGATCTGCGTATTATCATATATACCGATTCCTTTTATGGTTGTCCGAGTAGTCTGCGCTTTGGGCGACACAATTGATACTTTAGAGCCGACAAAATTGTTTGTAATTGTCGACTTTCCGGCATTCGGTGCTCCGATTAAAGCAACATATCCGCAACGAGTTGGTTTCATAACTTATTCTCCATCAAATTCAAAAGCTTTTCTGCGGCATCTTGCTCAGCTGTCTTTTTGTTATGCCCTGTACCCAAGGCAAAAATTTCTTCATTTAACGCCACTTTAACCGTGAAAATCGGCTCATGCTCACTACCGCTTTTATCAACCATTTGATAAACCGGAGAAGCTTGTTTCAGATGATGGAATTTTTCCTGTAACCGCGTTTTAAAGTCTTTCTGTGCCCCATAATTTTTATCAATCATATCGCGCCAATTATTTTCCACAAAAGCAATTGCATGCTCCACGTCAGAATCAATATAAATTGCCCCTATAATTGCTTCGGCCACATCGCAAAGAACGTTTGTCCGCTGAATTGTTTCAAAATCTTTGGCTCTGATATATTTATCCAGTTGCAAATTTTTAGCCACCCGAGCCACCATATCCGCACACACCAATTTAACATGACGTTGCGCCAATTCACCTTCTCGGTCATTAGGAAACATTTTGAACAATAAATGAGCAATAGCCATTCCCAAAACTCTGTCCCCCAGAAACTCCAAACGTTCATAATTACGATGTTCGTTTCCCGTAACACTGCTATGTGTCAAAGCCTGCTGTAACAGTTGTGGCTTTTTAAAATGATATTTAAGAATATTTTCTATCTGTTCCATAACTATTCAATACCGTTAAATATGCGCTTCCATCGAATAGACTTATACCATGTCCATGGTTTTATCAAGAAACCCTTATCATTATGGGAAAAGAAAATAAATTTTGCCTTACCAACCAAGTTTTCTTTAGGTACGAATCCTACGCTGATGCGGCTATCATCGGAACGATCACGATTATCTCCCATTACAAAGAAAGAATCTTCAGGAACAATAAATTCCTCAGTATTGTCAACAATTCTTTCTTCATCGGAAATTTCCAGAATTTGGTGTTTTTTACCATTAGGAAGTTCTTCCGTATATTGATGATAAAATTCAGGCATTTCAACATATTCATCTATAACATAGCGCTCATCATTACTGCGTTTGGTTGCTACTTCATTTATGTACAACCGTCCTTTTTTAACTTGAATTTTATCCCCTGGCAAACCGACAATACGCTTAATAAAATCCGTATGCGGATTCTTCGGAAAACGAAAAACAACTACATCACCGCGTTGCGGAGCTGTATACCAGATTCGATTTTTGATAATCGGTAAACCACCAGGCAACGAATAACGAGAATAACCGTAAGTATATTTAGTCACAAACAAGTAATCACCGACTTTTAATGTCGGATACATCGAACCTGATGGAATTCGAAACGGCTCCAAAAGAAAACTTCGAATAACCAATGCAATCAAAACAGCTAAAAATATGGTTTTTAAATTATCAACAAATGCTTTCTTAAAACTACCGTCACTACCTGACTGAGCTGTCATATATTCTTTACTTTTCATTATAACTATTAAACCTCTTCATCATCAAAAGAATCATTATAGATAGTTTCGTCATCTTTTTCAATTCCGCTATCTAACAGCAAATCCTCGTCAAAATCTTCCTTACGCCGACGTCCGCGACGTTTACGTGCAGGTGCTCTTCTTTGCATTGCACTTATTACGTATTGTCCGCTTACTTTATATAAATCTTTCAAATGATCATTATACATATGATCACCATCTTCGATCATAGCAAAATCTATTTCAACATGACGTTGCTGATTAAGTCGTCTAGCCATAACCTCTACCATATACGGATTAACGATTTCATCGCGTCCACCTTGAATAATCAGTCCTGAGGTCGGACATGGAGCCAGAAAAGAAAAATCCTTTTCATTAGCCGGTGGAGTAACAGCGATAAAATTATTGATATCCGGCCTACGCATCAGCAACTGCAAAGCAATCCAAGAACCGAAAGAATAACCGGCAATCCAACATTGTTTTGCATCAGGATTCATATTTTGCAACCAATCCAAAGCAATTGTTGCATCAGAAAGCTCGCCGATTCCATTATCGAATTGTCCTTGCGAACGACCGACACCGCGGAAATTAAAACGCAAAACCGAAAACCCTAAATCTTTAAAGCAACTGAACAAAGTGTAAACAACCTTATTGTTCATTGTGCCTCCAAACAAAGGATCCGGATGCAAAATTAAAGCCACCGGCGCATTAGGGCGCTCACTTTTATAGTATCTCCCCTCAATTCTTCCGGCATGTCCATTAAATAAAACTTCAACCATTTTTTTCTCTTCATTAGACTTATATTAACATATTTTGCTTATATATTTTAGTATAAATACGATAATTATTTGGGAATATAGCACATAATGATTTCAAAATACAAGACAATTTTAAAAGACATCGATGCAATCATGCAACGCGATCCGGCAACACGCACCAAAATTGAGGCTATTTTATGTTCTTCCGGACTGCATGCAATTGTTATATATCGTCTGGCACATTACTTCTGGAACCACAATTTATTCTTAATCGCCCGTATAATTTCACAGACGGCTCGTTTTCTCACCGGCATAGAGATTCACCCCGGAGCGCAAATCGGTTACGGTTTTATGATAGATCACGGCATGGGAGTTGTTATCGGGGAGACCGCAAAAATCGGCAACAATGTTACATTGTATCACGATGTTACGCTCGGCGGACGTAAACTTTTTGACGCTAAAGGAAAAAAAATTGCCAAACGCCACCCGACTATAGGAAATAATGTAACTATTGGTTCCGGTGCCCAAATCCTCGGCCCGATAAATATCGGAAACAACGTAAAAATCGGCTCTAATGCTATTGTAATTAAGGATATTCCGGCTAATTGCACCGTAGTCAATGAACCGGCATACATTGTTGTAAAAAAGTCTTCAATGCCGCAGGAAACATTTTGTTCATATGGTATAGAACCGGAAAAAATGCCGAAGAAAAAACAATAATGTCATAATATTGTAACTGACATTTTATTTTTTTTGTGTTATACTGCGTATGAATATGTAAAAAGGAATCATGATGAAATATATTTTTTGGGGATTTATATTTTGTTATTCAATATTTGTACCGGCTCATGCTCAAGAATTACCGACTAATCCTTGGGGTAACAGTATTACGCAATCATCACCACAGCAAATTGCCCCGACTGCTCAAAATCAAAACTCAAGCGAAGCAAAACAGGCTGATTTACCGACTAATCCATGGAATGACAAGGCATATTTATTAACTAACCAAAATTCCTCATCTTACGACTCTAATCCAACAATTATATCAGAAGCTTCACCAATAAACAAAACCGCTTTACAACAGCGGCAACGTCGTGCGGCATCATCAGGAAACTTACGTGAAACATTCCGTCTGACAACTCGCAGTGACAGCTACCGCAAACAAGGAGGAAAATCATCTAATAAAAACAGCGGATTTGATAGTTTTATGAAGGATATTAAAGCTACAACTGCCGCAACAAAATCGTCAGTACCTTCAGCTCCCGCTGTTAACACGGATGTTTTCAACAATTATTTAAATGACACAATGCGCATTATTGAAAAAAACGGAGGAATTGATACTCGCGGACTACTCAATAAAATATAAAAAAGGAGAAATTATGAAATACTTTACTTTAATATTATGCTTGCTAATCAGTATGAGTGCTTCAGCTGAAGAAAGAATTAAAAAAATTCCGGTTTCTCAATCTGAATCTGAAGAAAGCGTTACCAACTTACATGAGGAATCTCCCCAAGAAATTGCCCTCATAGAAAGATCCGGCAACCATCGTATTCAATATATGCTTGACAACTATACTCTTGCTGAAATGTCACAATATGCCATAGAATATAATAAAGCTCAAATTGCAGCGGCAAAAGACAGCGGAACAACTCCACCGCAACGCCTGACTAAAGAAATTTTACAAGATAAAGAAAAAATAGCCGAATATTTGCGTTCACAATTCCAAATACGTGATTAAAATTTGTTATGAGTAATCAAAAATTTAAAATAGAAAGTCCTTTTGAACCTTCAGGTGATCAACCACAAGCCATAAAAGAGCTTTGCGAAGGCATTAATCGTGGCGAACGCAATCAGGTTTTACTCGGAGTAACCGGCTCGGGGAAAACTTTTACTATGGCAAAAATCATTGAACAGTGTCAAAGACCGGCTCTGATTATGGAACCAAACAAAATTTTGGCGGCTCAGCTTTACACGGAAATGAAAGAATTTTTTCCTCACAATAACGTTGAATATTTTGTATCATACTACGATTATTACCAACCGGAAGCCTATATTCCGAAAACGGATACCTATATCGAAAAAGATTCAGCCATAAATGAACAAATAGACCGTATGCGCCATGGCGCCACTCGCAATGTTTTGGAAGAACGAGATGTTATTATTGTTGCATCTGTGTCTTGTATTTATGGCTTGGGAAGCATGGAATCATACTCTTCGATGGTTTTTAGTCTTAAAGTCGGTGATATTATTGAAATGTCGGAAATAAACCGCCAACTGACTGCTTTGCTGTATGAACGTTGCACTGTCAATTTTGTTCGCAGCACTTTCCGCGTTAATGGCGACACTTTAGATATTTTTCCGGCTCACTATGAAGATCGGGCTTGGCGTGTATCGTTTTTTGGTGACGAAATTGAAGAAATTTATGAATTTGATGTGTTAACCGGTAAAAAGACACGACAATTAGAAGAAATAACTATATATCCGGCGAACCATTACGTCACGCCGCGACCGGCTTTATCGCAGGCCATGTCTCATATAAAAGAAGATTTAGCTGTTCGACTGCAACAGTTTAATGCCGAAAACAAATTACTTGAGGCTCAGCGCTTGGAACAACGTACAAGATTCGATTTAGAAATGATGGATGCTACCGGACATTGCAAAGGCATTGAAAACTATTCGCGATATTTAACCGGACGCAATCCCGGTGAACCACCGCCGACATTATTTGAATATTTTCCGAAAAATGCCTTGTTATTTATAGACGAAAGTCATATAGCCGTACCGCAAATCGGTGCTATGTATCGCGGCGACCGCAATCGCAAATCAACATTATCCGAATACGGATTCAGACTACCATCTTGTTTGGATAATAGACCGCTGAAATTTGAAGAATGGGATCAAATGCGGCCACAAACAATTTTTGTTTCGGCCACTCCGGGAGAATGGGAATTATCCCAAAGTAAAGGAGTTTTCTCTGAACAGGTAATTCGTCCGACTGGACTAACTGATCCTTTATGCATTGTCCGTCCCGTTGAAAATCAGATTGACGATTTAATGGAGGAATGCCGCAAAACTGCACACAAAGGAGAACGAGTTTTAGTTACGACTTTAACTAAAAAAATGGCCGAAGATTTGACTGAATATTTACAAGATAACGGCATCAAAGTTCGCTATATGCATTCTGATATTGACACACTGGAACGCATAGAAATTATCCGCGATTTACGTTTAGGAATTTTTGATGTTTTGGTTGGCATAAATCTTTTACGCGAAGGATTGGATATTCCGGAGTGCTCGCTAGTTGCCATTCTTGACGCGGACAAAGAAGGCTTTTTGCGATCTACCCGTTCATTGATACAAACAATCGGACGTGCTGCAAGAAACGCCAATGGTCGTGTTATTTTATATGCTGACAAAATCACTGATTCAATACGCGTTGCCTTAGACGAAACCAACCGTCGTCGCCAAAAACAAACCGCCTATAATATTGAGCACGGCATAACTCCGCAAACCATTCAAAAGAGCATTTCTTCAACATTAAAAGAAATGACGGAAACCGATTTTGTTAAAAGTGATATTCAAGATGTTGATAAAATTAAGAACATTGACAAGCAAATAAAGGAATATACCAAACTTATGCGTGAGGCCGCACAAAATCTTGAATTTGAACAAGCAATGGTTTACCGTGATAAACTAAAAGAATTAGAAGCACTGGCTCTTAAGAATATGTAGCTATATAAAATGGAAAAACCTGCTTTAAGAGAAGTAGTCATAATTACTGAAATTTAAAAGTTAATAATTAAATGAATAATAAGTATAATTGTAAAATTTACGAAGTGATTACAAAATACAGCGGAAACATTTGTCAATAATGAAAAATTTTCTTGATTTTATTGATATAATTTGCTAAAAGGCAACTATTGATGTAGCTCAGTTGGGCGCGAGGATAAAAACAACCTCAAAATGTTGTTTTTACCGCAAGCGGCGAAGTTTTGTTATTTGAGCAAGGGAAGCTTTTAGCGACCAC
>CADBPX010000009.1 GCA_902796625.1 uncultured Pseudomonadota bacterium | reverse complement strand
CCGTGAATCCGGCAACCAAAGATGTTGCCGCTGCATCATAGTAATACGTACGAACCCGTGGTGTTTGCCGCACAACGACCACCGGTTGCGGTGCCGGCTGAGTATATACAACTTGTTGCGGTTGGGTGTAAACAACTTGTTGCGGTTGCGTATAAACAACTTGCGGCTGACTGGCCATCGGTTGCGTATATAATTCTTGCTTTACTACGTTGTTGTTATCAATAACTACCACTCTATCGGCTAAAGCAACATTGCTGCAAACTGAAAAAACGGCAATCAAACAAATTAACTTCTTCATCTTATATCTCCTTATGCAAAAAAGTTTCTATAAGATATAAATAATCCAATTTGCAAATGAATGCAACAAAATAAATATACATTCTGGTATGTATATTTATTTTATTTTTAAATATCATTATATTTCAATATGATAAACGAATGAAATTTCTTTTTCATTTGCCTTTTTTGTGGATTTTATTTCACAAACCAATAGTTTTTTTGTTTGTTTTAAAGCATTAAACACGTCTTGTTCCACCGGTGATAAATTTAATATTTCGTCCTGATTACGTTGAATCACAATTTTTCCATCTTCCGGCAACAGTTGTGCACTTGGTTCATATGGTGCTGTTTCACGGGCATAAATCATTAGAATAACATTGTTATCTTCAGTGATTATAAAATCAAAAATATCGTGCGCTGCCATAGTATATCCTTTCAGTTTTATTTAGAAAAATATTAAGATATTTAAGTTAATATTATAATAACGAAAAGGATAAATATGTTCAAATTGTATCGCCTGACAGATTTAATAATTAACTTATGCCGCTGGCCGGCGGCCATACTTTTACTGTTGAGTATCCCGATATTATTGCAAACATACGGCTATTTTAATTATGCCACGTTCAAATTCTACTCTTTTTTCGGTGGCATAGCCTTATTTGTTGCAACAGTTATTTTTGCCGGCACGGAAAGCCGCCAATCCCTACAAATCGTCGCCCATGAACTAACGCATTCTTTTTTCGCTTTACTGACTTTACATTCGGTACACCATATCCGCCTTAATCCTGACGGTACCGGCGGTTCTATGCAACTTATGGGCGGCAATTGGCTGATAATTTTGGCTCCTTATTTTTTTCCTTTGTTTGCCTTTTTTTATATGTTAATAATGCCGTATATTTACTCGCTTGTTGAATCCGTATGGATTTTGCACGGCATTTTAGGCTATTTAACGGCATACTATTGGGCAACGGTAATTTCGCAAATTCATCCGCAACAAACCGATATTATTCGCTCCGGCTACATATTTTCCGCAATCATCATTTTAGCTATGAATCTGTATATGACCGGATGTATTTTTGCCTATAACAATAATTTATGGCACGGCCTGACACTTTACCATAAAACTCTATATAAGTTAGGCTTAAAAGACCTGCACTATATACTAAATTTAATAGCTTAAAACCTCTAAAGACGCATTATCGGCATCTAAGCTGACTTGAGAGCCCAGCGGTAAAACATAACGTGACGGCGTATGCCCGAAATCAAAGTTATGTATAACCGGAAAATCGGTACCTTGTAAAAAGTCATCAATACAATCATCCAATGTACCGTCCTCATCATCGCCACTGCAATCGGTAAATTGTCCGAAAATAACCCCTGCTAATTCGGCAAAATGCGGTTGTTGCTTCAGTTGCTGTAACATCAAATCAATTTTATGCATACGCTCATGAACATCTTCAATAAGCAATATTTTTCCCCGCAGATCTGGAAAATACGGCGTACCGGCCAAATATAGCAAAACACTGAGATTAACCGCAATAAGCTCCCCTTTAGCCTTTCCTTTACGCTTGGTAGCACCGGAAATTATTTTTATTTTCTTTCCTTGTAACAAATTTTCCAGACTTGAACGAATCTTAGTATCAAGATTGCCGTTTTTGCAATCATAGGTAAAAACAAATCCGTTATAGCTGACAATGTTTGCTTTTTTCAACAAAGCCACTTGCAATGCGGCATTATCACAAAAACCTATTACCGGCTTAGGATTTTTCCGTGCCACCTCATAATCAATTAACGGCAGAATACGCGTGGCACCGGCGGCCGCTCGCACACAAAACAACGCCTTAATTTCTTGATCGGCAAAAGCAGTATTAATATCTTCGGCTCTGTCTTTATCGGTACCGGCCATATAGCGCCTTTGCTCAAGCAAATGCTTACCCAAAACCGGCTCTAAACCGAGCTCTTTTATATAATTCAATGCATTTTCGATTTCGGCCTTACCGCCGATTTTTGCCGATGGAGCCACAATTGCTACCTTATCACCCGCTCTGAGTTTTGGCATTACTATAACCTTTCCAAAATTGAATAACACAGATCCGTCAACGTATTATCGCGTGCGCCCATAATCACGATTCGATCCCCTTTTTGTGCTTGCTTAAGCATAAAATCAGCAGCCGTCGTTTTATCGGTAAAAAAGAAAGCCTTTTCCTTACCGATAGATTTAGCATATTCAATCAAATCTTTTGACGATATATCTTTATTTACCGTACCACCGACAAAGAAAATTTCCGGCATAACCAAAATATCTTCTTTTTGCATATAATCGGCAAACACTTGCATAATTTCTTTCCCCATCATTCGCATCGGTGCAAATCCGTGCGGCTGAAACATCACGACCAGACGTCCATTATACTGGCGCAAAGCCGAAATTGAGGCGCGAACTTTATCCGGATTATGGGCAAAATCATCAATTACCGTAATTTCATGACAACTGCCGATAACTTCCAAACGTCTTTTGGTGCCGCTGAAATTCTGTAAAACTTCCGCCACTTTATGGGCATCAATTCCCATACCGACACACACTGCAACTGCGGCTAACGCATTAGCCACATTAAACGCACCGATTAATTTTAGCGTATACTTTTGTCCGCGGAATACATATTCCGTACCATGTGGCAACGGTTTTATATCTGTAGCATAAAAATCTGCCTGCGGATCAGACAAGGAAAAATAAACAGCGTGGTTGCATTTAATTTTGCGACATAATTCGTAATCAGCATTAATCACTACCTGATGTCTTGTCCGCTCGGCGAAATGTTGAAACAACTCGGTCAGCTCGTCTAAACTTTTATGATCTGCGGCGATATTATTAATAACCGAAACATAAGGATTGTACAGATCTATACTGCCGTTACTCTCATCAGCTTCCACAACACAAATCTCTCCATTGTGACAAATCACATTCGGAATACCTGCCCGGTTGGCATAATCGCACAATAAACCGCCGTTAATCATGCACGGCTCATACCCCAGTTTATCCAAAGCATATCCGATCATTGCCGTTGTTGTTGTTTTGCCGCTGGTTCCCCCTACGGCAATACCATATTTATAACTATGAAAAATCTCAGCCAAAAGTTCCGGCCGTGTTTTCAGCGGAATCCCTAAATCTTTTGCCGCCTTAATATCGGCAATTGTATCCTCCACCGCCGTAGATGCACACAAAAAGTCTAAATCTTTACTGATTGCCGAGCCGTCTTGCGGAAATATTTTAATACCGATGTTTTCCAAAGCCTGACGTGTTGCCGTATCGCGCCCTAAGTCAAAATTGCGGTCTGAACCGCACACCTCATATCCTTTATATTTAAGCACCTGTGCCAATGCGCTCATTCCACTGCCGGAAATACCGCAAAAACTCACTTTCTTCATGACTGTTCCTTAAAGATCATCTAAAATTTGTTCAAATACCTCTTGTTTTTCTTTTTGTATCAACGGTAAATTTCTGTAATCAACAGCGATATAGCTCAAACCTTCTTTATCGACATTAACACTAAGATTTGCCGCTATTTTTCCATCACCGAACGTTGCATAAAGAATTGCCTTTTCCTCTTGCAATTCTTGCAAAAAGTTATTGCCTCCCATTGGATTCGTTTTCTTGACAACCTTTTCTTTCTCCTCATCATCTTTTGCGGTTTCTTCCACAACATACGGCTTAAATATTTCCTTAGCATTACCGTATTTACGTGCCAATGCATTATAATATTTATGATAAAGCTCTAAAACCTTTGTAGCTTTGGCATCATCTTCCATTTTAGAACTTTCGGCATATATGTTCCACAGTCGATTACTTTGACCGAAGCGCCCCAAAATATAAGTAAAAGTTTGTTGTTTCTGTACGGCATTTTTAATCAGATAGACATTTTCAAATTCTTTATCTTGCACTTTTTCCAAGCTAGTACCGTTTTTTTGCAAATCATCAGCTGATGCGCCCCAATACAAACCGAACGGCGCCGCATCCATTGCCTGAAGTGCTGTATTTTCGGCAACATCAGTCTGATTTTCCTCAACTGATTGCTTATCGGCAGTGGCTTGAGCTTCAACAACTGCCGGTTGTTGGTCTTTTGGCTTATTATCCACTTGTTTATCTGTAGGATTCGCATTATCTTCACTTATAACCGTTGCCGATTTATTTTCGTTAATTTTTTCTTCTGCAGCAACTTTGGTTCCAAAACCATACTTTTCCCGTAAACGTTCAATTTTTTCATCATGCTTTCTGGCAATATTTTCTTTTTCCTCCACGGTTTGTAAAATTTTCGGTTTTTCGTATAACATTTTGCGCGCATCAGCCTGAGCTTTAGCCGCTTCTTCCAAATCTTGGATATAACTGTCCAAAACATTTTCCTGCTGTTGTGATTGTTCCGGTGATTTTGCTTCATCTTCAGCCAAAAAATCCAACTGAGCATAGGCAAATTTACCTAAAAAAAGCACCGCGAATAAAGAGGCAAATATTTTAATCATAAATTTTTCCTTATAACCTGAAAAAAAAATTGAATACCTTTATATTCTGAGTTATTTTAGTAGAAAATTGCAAATATTTTATTAAGGTTATCATACGTATATGGTACAGACAGAAAAAGATAATATTCAAAACTTATTATTGAATATCGGCCGTAAAATGGTTAGTGAAAACGGCACGGAAGCCTTGACTGCACGCAAATTATCCGAAGCCTCGGGCTGCTCGGTCGGTGCTATTTATAACCAATTTTCCAATATGGATAACTTTATTGTTATTCAAAACTATATGACTCTCGATGAGTTGGCTAACCACCTTGATAAGGTAGAATTAACCGGCGATGCCTTTGCTGATTTGAACCTGTTTTTAGATACATTTGTTGAGTTTGTACTGGAAAATAAAAATTTGTGGTTTATGCTTTACAGCTTTCATTTGCGTAATAACGGCCGGCAATATTCTTATTTCTATCTGCGCCGGGTTGTCAAAATCATCAGCCTGATTGACAATATTTTACGTCAGGCCGTACCGAATATGGAGCGTCCGGAACGCCTTTTATCTTCCCAGGTTCTGTGGCTGACCCTTTTTGCCTTAAGTTCTTTATTAACCAAAGACATTCTCGATTCGTTTTCCAAAATTAACCGCCGTACTATCTGCCAAATAATGATTAATACGTATTTGGCCGGATTAACCGTTCTTGAGGAAAAAGATGAATAATATTGCTTGGATTTTTACACATATGTGGCAATACCTGAACTCCCACGAATTCCTGCAAATTGTTATGTCCAGCCGTTTTCTGCTGATATTGCTGGTTGTTATGCTGTCATACTTGCGGCACTTAACCTATCGCAGTATGTTTCTGGCGGCAATCACCAACATTCCCGGCACTTTTTTCCACGAATTGATGCATTTTACGGTTGGCTTACTTTTATATGCCAAACCGACAACATTTTGCCTGTTTCCCAAAAAAGTCGGCGATGGTTATGTTATGGGAAGTGTCGGTTTTCGTAATATAAAATTTTATAACGTCGTTCCTTCAGCACTTGCTCCGCTTTTATTATTGGTAATTGCTTACTATTTAGATAAAATGTTTTTGCAAGTTACTAGTATCACCATTTGGGGATACTTACTCTATATTTTACTGCAAACCATCTTAATAGAAAATTCCATCCCCTCTCCGGCAGACTTCCGCATTGCGCGCCGTTCTGTACTCGGCATTATCCTCTATTTATGTCTTTTCCTGTTTGTGGTTCTGTTCTTAAATCATCGTTTCTGATTGCCTACTTTAGCTGAAAACAACACGCCGCACACCGGTTTACCGTTTTCATAACGCAGAGTCATCTCCGTCGCCGCAACATCATCATATCCGGCCGCAAGCAATTCTTGCCGAACATATTGCGGATTATGTTGATAACGTCCGTTAGCCTGCAGATAATACTTTTCTATTGTCGGATTACTTTCAATCGAGAACAGCAAATTTTTGCCCTGACACAACCGAATAATCGGCTCAATTTCTGCAAAATAACAAAAAACATCAGCCGCTAAAATTAAATCTGCATCAATTTTATTTTGCCGTAAATAATCCATAAAATTACCATGAATCAGTTGCTCGTACAAACCTTTAGACTTAGCAATTTGCAGCATTTCTTCAGCTAAATCAATCCCGATAAAGCTGTTCTGATTATTTTTTAACTTATCAGCGGCCAAACCGGTTCCGCAACCCAAATCCAGAATTTTTCCGCTTAACGGAGCGTAAAGCTCACATATTTTATCAACAACAGCATAACCAATATCCCTT
Source organism: uncultured Pseudomonadota bacterium (assembly GCA_902796625.1). Classification (GTDB taxonomy): domain Bacteria; phylum Pseudomonadota; class Alphaproteobacteria; order RF32; family CAG-239; genus RUG410. The sequence continues at coordinate 2,769 of CADBPX010000009.1, read as the reverse complement.
AAGGTTTGTTCATATGTCGGAGCAAAATTATTAAATAAAATCTCATTATATTGATTTTGCACCGGACTGTTTTGCCCGTTTAAAACCGCTTTCAGATGTTGCACGACAACATTCTGTGGCATTTTTTCATACCAATTTTCCACAATTTTTATAGCTTTTTGTGGCTCTTTTTCATGATAAAGGATCAGTGTTTCTGCCAAATTCAAGCTCCAATCCTGATGATTTGTATCCAAGTAATAAGCATGAAACATTAAATCTAAGGCCTGCTCATATTCTTCCAAACTTTTAAGAATTAAGGCTAAATTATAGCTTAATTCCGGAGTTTCCGGCGCAATCAATACGGCTTGACGATATTCTTCCAACGCTTCGACCGTTCTTTTTTTACGACAAAGCAAATTAGCTAAATTTGCATGTGCCGACAAGTTTTGTGCATCAACCTCAATAGCGCGGCGATAAAGTTTTTCTGCCTCACCTAAATTGCCATTATCTGCTTCGATATCGGCAATATGGGTTATAATATGTGCATTATGCGGCTCCAACTGATAGGCCTGATAAAAAGTTGTTAAGGCCGCATCTGTCTGACGAGAAACCAAAAGCATTTCACCCAACAATAATTTTACCTCGGCAGATTCTATTTTTGTATCGGCCTTTTGCAAAAAATCCAATGCCGCAGCATAATCCTTCCTTGCTATTGCGCGACGCCCCAAATAATACAACGCTTGCGGATTTTTAGCGGCCAGCTTTTTTAAGGCTTCTTCATCGCCTTTTATCTCAGCCAAATTAGTTTGGGCAACAACATTGTCTTCTTCGACGGTCAAGGATTTTTCGTAAGCCTCTCGCGCCAATTCAATTTTATTATCCTGCCAATAAACATTTCCCAAACCAATATAAGCCTCAACCAAATCCGGTTTAAGTTTTAAAACGCGCTGATACGCTTCGGCAGCTTCGACGAATCGTCCCAATGCCCCCAACGAAACACCTAAATTAAAAAACAGCGGAAAATGTTGCGGTGCATAGGTAACTGCTTTATAAAAATAGCTGACAGCCTCGGCATGCAGTCCTTTTTCTTGCGCAATTAACCCCAACATATTTATTACATTAACATTCTCCGGCGCGGTTTCCAAAATTTGCCGATATATTTGCTCGGCTTCATTTAAGGCGCCGTTTTGCTGCAGTTCCACTGCTTTGTTAAACATTATTTCGTAAGACATCTCAACCTCTTGCTATATATTAACCGCATTTACGACAAAATCCATCTTTATTTCGCAAATTTCCTGTTTTTTTACTTGAAAATTTAAATTAATCGGTGTAGATTACCCCTACTTCCGAGAAGGTAGATTGTTGCGAACTGATTTCGGCGCAATCTCGTTTCCGGTTTATGCCGCGGAACTATCGGGACAATAATGTTAATAACAAAGAAAAGGATAAATTAATGAAAAGTATTGTTGCTGCAAAAAAGAAAAACAGCCGTCGCTATGGCGATAATCTTTGGGGTGACGCTAACAGCCCGTTTAACAAAAGATCATACGCTCCGGGCCAACATGGTCAAAGAAGAAAAAAAGTTTCTGACTATGGTCAACAATTAATTGCCAAGCAAAAATTAAAAGTTTATTACGGCAATATTTCCGAAAAACAATTCAGCAAGTACTATGCTGAAGCTATTCGTCGTACCGGTGATAGCGCTGAAAACTTGATTGGCTTGTTGGAATCTCGCTTAGATAACTTAGTTTACAAAGCAAAATTTGTACCGACCGTTTTTGCGGCTCGTCAATTTGTAAACCATGGTCATGTTACCGTTAATGGCAAAAAGGTAAACATTCCGTCATATATGGTTAAAGCCGGTGATGTTATTGAAGTTCGTGAAAAATCAAAGCAATTGGCAATTGTTTTAGCTGCCATTGAATCACAGACACGTGACTTCCCTGGTTATTTGGAAGTTGATACCAAAAAATTAACGGCTAAATACACATTTGTGCCGAAATTGGACGATGTTCCTTATCCGGCAGTTATGGAACCGAATTTGGTGGTCGAATACTACTCAAGATAATCGTTCCGAGAATAACATTAAAAATGCCGATAATCACAAATTATCGGCATTTTTGTTGCTCTTTTGTGCGTATTAAAAATACGACACAATATCGATATATGGCCGCATACCTAATTTACGCTTATATTGCGCAATATACTCCAATGTTTCATCCCATGTTCCCCACTTATCGACATAAACCTTTGCCGTTTCCGGAGATTTGGAAAGCTGAACATCAATAATATCGGCCAGCATTTGTTGCAAAACAGCCGGAAGCTTAGCAAAATCTATGTGCAGTTTATGTTCTGCATCAAAAGAAATAGCCCCATGGGCACGCAAATAATTATGCTCAATCAAATCAGCGACCCGATGAGCCTCCCGATCTTCCGGAAAAGCTCGCAATAAATGGCTCCGAACAATCCATGAAGTATAAATTTTTTTCAGCTGTACTTCGTCAATAATACCCGCTTTAACATACTCCGGCATCATTGCAACGGAAATAACATCGGCCTTGTGTTCTTCAATAATATGCTGATAAATCCCCAGAGCCGTCTGATAAGAACTATCCGGTCCCAACGAGTGCCCGTTTTCGTGACCTATAACAAAAATATGTTCATCTTCTTTGCTGTAATATTGATGCAGCTCAGCTCCTACCAGACCATCTAAAATCTGTTTTTCCTTAATTTTATCCCCGCTTTGTCGCACCTGCCGATGATATACATTACGTCGTCCGCCGCCGTGTG
>CADBPX010000008.1 GCA_902796625.1 uncultured Pseudomonadota bacterium | reverse complement strand
TCAGCTTAACATCAGCCGTGCAGGCTTTAGAGATGATTTGTTGCAGTTTGTTGCTACCGCAGATCGGAATATAAAATTCAAGCAGTTCACGAAAATCGCATCGCTGGGGAATTTTATAGTAAAGCTCTTTGCCGGTTTCAACTTCAAGTATTAAGACCATATTGCGGAAAAGAGTGTTTTCCTTGTGTTGCAGTATGGTATGAAGTTGCTGATGTTTCTGATCAAGAGAAGCAATTAAATCAGTTACTTTGAATGATTTTGCTTCCATGGAGCATAAGTAGGCAAAACATAATGTCTGAGGATCAGAAGATGGCTGTAATTTGAGCATCATTAACTTGGCCACAGCATCCACAAAGTGGTAACGCCACAATGGTGAACGAGTTTGGTACAGCTGTTTGACGTCATTATAAATTTGCCGCATTCGGGGGTAAATCAGCTCTGTTTCGTAGCACAATTTACTCAGTTCGTCGACATCGGATTTATCCACAATATCTTCGGCATTCATCGGTGTCGCAACAGTTTGATGATATCGCAAATAAAGCGCGCAGAAAATACTGCACCAGAAATCATCTTTTTTTCTTAAAAGATTTTTGAATTGATCTTTCATAATAATATATTTTAATAGTTTGACATCAAAATTTATAAAATCAAACCATTAAAACATATTGTAAAAATTTTGTCAAGTTTATAGTTTGAGCTTTTGTTTTATGAAATCCGCCAAGATATCCGGATTATCCCACACGACAGCCACTTCTAATACATTTATTTGTTTTTGTAAGGACTGTGGGATTTTAACAAAATCTTTGCTGGTCGTATAAAGTTCAGCGTTTTTGTCTTTAGCATATTTTATGAGATTGCTAAGTTCAGCTTCTGTGTAAAAATGGTGATCCGGAAAATCAAATGTTTCGATGACATTTAACCCTTGCGAAGTCAGAGTATGATAAAATTTTTGCGGATGACCGATGCCGGCAAAAGCTATGACATCAGCCTGATTGATGTTCGTCTGCATTGGTTCGGTGTGGCCGAAAAACACCGGTAATTTTGTCCGTTCAGCCAAATTGTGTTTATCTTTACCTAATATAAGCAGTGCATCAGCACGTCTGGATCCTTGCTCTAAAGTTTCTCGCAAGGGGCCGGCCGGAATAATTTTGCCATTGCCGATACCGTATTGTCCGTCAAAAACTAAAAAAGATAAATCTTTATGCAGCGTCGGGTTTTGGAAACCATCATCCATAATGATTAAATCGGCTCCTTCTTTTATTGCCAGTTGTGCACCTTTGTAGCGATCGGCATTTACGATGACCGGTGCTTGTCGAGATAACAGCAAAGGCTCATCGCCAACCTCATGAGCCGAATGTTTTTTATTATTTACGACCACATCTTGTAGTTTTCCACCGTAACCGCGCGTTACAAAAAACGGGTGATGCATTTCGGAACTAAGCATCTTAGCTATAGAAATTGCCACCGGTGTTTTTCCGGTTCCTCCGGCAGTGATATTGCCGATACAAATTACCGGAATTTCTACGTGAGGAGATTTTATCAGTTTAAGCCGAGCCTGAGTTAATGCCCCATATATCCATCCCAAAGGGGTGAGAATTTTTGAAATTAAGGAATTTGATTGCCAATACTTAGGAGTCTTCATTCACCATATATCCTTGAATTTTTTCCACAATACCGTCTAAAACTTTAGCTTCGCTTGTGGCCCAATTATAAGCTAAACTGCTCTTAGCTTCCAGTAAATCTTTGTTAGCCAGCAGTTGATCCACCGTATCAATAAGTTCAATAACATCATTGACTTGTATGAGGCCATCGGCATGTTTCGCCCGATTGACGGCATCAGTAAAATTATGCATATGCGGGCCGACAATAACGGCATCACGACAACGTGAAGGTTCCATAAAGTTTTGGCCGCCATGCGGGATAAGAGAGCCACCGACAAATACAATCGGGGCAATTTCGTACCATATGCCCATTTCACCAATAGTATCGGCAACATAAACTTCAGTTTGCGGTGTTATCTGTTCGCTGGCTGAGCGCAAGGCAACATTTAATTTATAGGTATCACGTAATTTTTGGGTAATCTCCGGACCACGATTAGGATGGCGAGGAACAATAATAGTCAGTAAGTTCGGATGTTTGTTTTGCAAATCCTTTAAGAAACGGCCGATTTTACTTTCCTCGTCATCGTGGGTTGAGCTTGCCAACCATATCGGTCGGTCGCCGATTTCCGCCAAAATTTCGTTTTTCTTGTTAATATCAACCGGAATCGGTAATCCGGCATATTTCAAGTTGCCAAGACACATAGCATCTTTGGCACCCAATACTCTCAGACGATACGCATCTTCTTCTGATTGTCCCAAGCATGCCGTAAAGCATGAAAGAAGTTCCTTGATGATAAAATCAAATTGTTGCCATCTTTTGAAAGATTTATTGGAAATACGACCGTTAATCAAAATCAGCGGAATATTTTTCCGTTTGATTGTTGAGAGCATGGCTGGCCAAAATTCTGATTCAAACCAAAGAGCTATGCTTGGCTGCCAATGCCTTACAAATCTGGTTGTGAACATCGGGTTATCGATTGGTAAATATTGGTGAAAAGCGCGTTCCGGTAATCTCTTCGCCATAACTTCGGCCGAGGTTGTAGTTCCGGTTGTTACCATAACATGAACATCTGGATAAATTTCCAACAGACGATTAATCAGTGGCAACATAGAAATGGATTCACCAACTGAGGCACCGTGCAACCAAATCAACCGTCCTTGTGGTCTTGGCATTTTCGGGCGACCGATACGCTCGTTAAAGCGTTTAATATCTTCTTTTCCCATTTTTTTACGCTTTTCTATATAGCGGCGAATTGCTATCGGATATAAAACGCGTACCAAGTTATTATAAACTCCAATGAACATTTATTCCCTTTCTTTTTCGAGACGTTGCATTTTGCGACTTTTTTTAGCCTCTTTACCCTGAGCTATAAACGGTAAACCCATTTGTTTATCAAGTTTCCATGTTAACTCATTGAGGTTATCTTCAATTTTTTGGCGATATTCTTCCAACTGCTCTGCAGTTGCTTCGGGCGGAATTAATACCGGTTCGGTGATGGCATACATTCCTTTGTGGAAAGGAAGCGGTACTAGCATATTATCCCAACTTTTACTGACGATAATTGAACCGGCAATACTATAGGTTATGCCCAGAATCGGTTTGCCGGATTTTTGTGCGTAAAATATCGGGCTCATTGTCAATTTCATGCTGGGGCCGCGCGGACCGTCAGGAATAATGGCAATGCTGTTGCCTTCCTGCAGGTTGCGCATCAGTCCGAAAGCTGCTTCGGTCGGATTTTTATTGCTCGAACCGCTGATATGGCCAATACCAAATTTTTTTAGGATGTGCACAATGACCTGACCATCATGGTGCGGCGAAACCAGAGCATTCAACTTGCTGGTTTTGTTCCAAAAATAAGGCATTTCCAATGTTCTTCCATGCCAACCGATAACAATAACGCTACCGTATTTATTGATGGCTTCATAAGTTTCTTTAACACCGGTTACCGATTGCCATCTGGTAGTTAAACCTACGAATTTCAGATAGTAATAGGCAACGTTGCCGACAATTTTTTCAGCTAGCGATGATTGTAAAAGATGTTTCAAAAACTTGATTTTCATATCGTAAATTTTATTCCCTTATTGATGCATCATATAGATATTTTTAGAAAATACAATCTGAAAAAGCAAAATATTAGGTGTTTTTTTGCAAAAAGTGTGATTAGATAGATAAATATGATATTTGGGGGAATAATGAGTAAGCAATATTTGAATAAAACACAGTTAAATGCCGAACTGGAAAAATGTCTGCAATGCCCGACAAAACCTTGTAAAAAGGCTTGTCCGGCACAGTGTTCACCTTATGATTTTATCGCAAATGCCCGAATGCAAAAATGGGCTGAGGCGGCATCAGAAATTGCCTATCACAATCCGCTGGGGGAAGTTTGCGGTTTGATTTGTCCGGATAAGTTTTGTCAGAAAGCATGCCTTCGTCAACATGTTGATTATGCAATTAAAATTCCGTCCGTACAGGCAACAATTATGCAAATAGCGCGTGTTGATAACTTATGGCAACCGATGGTTGGCAAACCTATTAAGCTAAAGGTAGCAGTAGTTGGTGCCGGACCGGCAGGAATTGGGGCAACCGCCGAATTAGTTAAAGCCGGATATTCGGTTGAAGTATATGAGGCAGCCTCGACAGTCGGCGGAGTTCTTAATTTAATTCCTCAAGCCCGTTTGCAGCGTGAAATAACGGTCTATGAATGGCAAAAATTTATTGATACCGGTCGCGTAAAAATACATTTAAATACCTCTGTTGCCGATTATAGTTTATTGTTAAATAATGGTTTTTGTGCTGTTATTGTGGCGAAGGGAGAGCAAAAGCCGCGGGAATTACCGATTGAAGGTAAAGAATTAGCGGTTCAATATACCACATATTTGGCTAAGCCGGAAATATATAAAAACGCCATGAATGTTGCTGTTATCGGAGGCGGGGCAGTGGCTGTAGACTGCGCAACTACGGCAAAGCAATTCGGAGCAACTCATGTTGAAATGTTTGTACGCCGACAAATAAATAATATGCGAGTTACGGCGCAGGAAAGAGAAGTTTTGCTGCAAAATCAGATTGATCTGACCACAATGACACGAGTGGCTAAGTTGGAAAAACAACAGGATAAATTGGCGCTCTATAGTTTGAAAACTCAATTTAATGCGGAAGGAAAACTGGTTGATATTCCAAAAACAATGATTTGTCGTCAAGGTTTTGATTTAGTTGTTTTTGCTTTAGGTAGCGAGCGAGCTGAAGAAATATGCGAATCGGAGCGTATTGTTTTTGCCGGAGACATTGTTAACGGCGGATCAACGGCAGTTGAAGCGGTTGCTTCAGGAAAAGCAGCGGCGGAGAAAATTATAAAATATTTTAATCAATAGGTCCATTTTCTTTGAGCTGCTGTTTGATATTACCCATTTTCCAACGTAAGGTGTCGCGGCTGAACTTGCGAATGTAGTAGAAATATCCGCACACGACCAGAATTCCGGCAGCACTCCATGAGATCGGGCTAGCGTAAAAAATGCCGCGATAACCGATGGTGCCGGCTAAATAAATTGCGGCAAAAGCTCTGGTTAATAGTTCGGTAATACTCGATAGCAGCGGTATTATAGGTTTTCCCATGCCTTGTACAGTGTTGCGGAATACAAAGATTAAACCTAAAAAGAAATAGAACATTGTACTGATAACCAGATATTCTTTTCCGGTGGCAATGATAAACTGAATATCATTACCGGCACTACTGTCTCCGGTATCAATAAACATGGCAATCATATATTCACCGATATGACGGACAAGGATAAAACCGCAAATACTTATGATTGAGGAAATGATAAAGGCATATTTTACTCCCTTACGAATCCGTGACAATAAGTTGG
>CADBPX010000007.1 GCA_902796625.1 uncultured Pseudomonadota bacterium | reverse complement strand
GGCGCGCCCGGCGGGACTCGAACTCACAACCTTCTGATCCGTAGTCAGATGCTCTATCCAATTAAGCTACGGGCGCTTCGACTGCTATGTTAATAAAACAAATCAAATATAAATGCAAGCATTATTTTGCTTTTTTTTGTAAATTTTGCATAAAAAATCATTTTACGTTAGAAATTAGCACTTAACAACCTCTGTTTCCAGTACATCACAGGCTTGCTGTAAAAATGTTATTTCATCTAAAACGAAGTTGTTGATAATTAATACTGTATCATCATCAATATTTAATATACGCGCTACATTGCGAATGATTTTAATTTCATCATCAGCAATAACACTGTCTATGGTAGCGGCAAACCATAGGCAATGTACTAAATCAATGGCTATAGCGCGATCACGTATCGGTGATAAAACCGCATATATATCATCAATGCTCTGCGGGACGCTTAAATTTCCCAACAAAGTCAGCGGTAACTTAAAACGTTCAATAGTTTCTTTTATGAATTTTTTTTCTATAAATTCCGGATTGTTGTCGGATTTTGCCAGATAGACCAGCATTTTTATGTAAGCAATTTTTTGTTCATCAGTTAGCACAAGCGGATTATATAGATTTAACATAAAAGTCTCCTAAAAATATTAAAATTGTAATTGCTAAAATCAGCGAGTACGTTCACCGCGCTCGCGTGTACGTTGGCGTTGGCGGGTGTGATTGCGTTCACGCTCTTCCGGTTTGTAGTTCTCCAGTCTTTCTGAGCCGCGTGAGTTACGTAATGCTGTAACTTTTTGGGAATCACTCATCTCCGCTGAGTGACCGCCGGAAGGTGATATATGAGAATTACCACGGAGTTCCTGAATCGCTCGCTGTTCATCTTCATGGGCGCGAAGAGCTTCATCACGACGAAATTGCTCTTCCTGAAAATCTTGATTTGCCGCATTGTCTCCATTGTGCAAATCTACTTCTCGATCCCACTTATCTAAAAGATGACGTTTATTGCGTTTCTCAAAGCCGTCCATATTTCTATCTCCTTCCTGTTTGCCCTGATTTTAGCATGTTATTTGTCTATTTTCATGCGTTATTTAGCAAAAATTAAGATTTAAGCCATATAATGTAACAAGTCAGGCCATTTAACAGGAGGGATTAAGATGTTGGTAGGCGGAATAATAGTTTTGGCAGTTCTTGCCGTTTTATATATTTTGTACGTTCGTTTAATCAAAATTCGTAACAAAGTTCAGGAATCAATGGCAGATGTTGATGTTCAACTTAAAAAAAGATATGATTTGATCCCGAATATGTTGCATATGGCGGCGAAATTTATGGAACACGAAAGAAAGCTGATGACTGAGTTAGCAGATTTACGTACCCGCGCAATGCAAAATACCTTTGCTGCCGATCCGAAGGAAAAAATGCAGCTGGAGAATATGCTGAATCAAAAATTACAGGATTTTAAAATTTCTTTGGAAAATTATCCGGATTTGAAATCTAATCAGACAATGATGACAGCGATGCAGAGTATGAATGAAGTTGAGGAACATATCGCGGCCGCTCGTCGTTTTTATAATGCCAATGTTAACGAACTGAAAAATGCCGTGGAAATTTTTCCAAGCAGTGCAGTATCCGCAATTATGGGGATTACTTTAGAAAAGACACCATTCTTTGAAATTGCGGAAAATGAACGTCAGCCAATTAGCAGTAAAGATTATTTTAACTGAGAAAAAATATTATGCATCAAGAAGAAAGTGATATGTCTTCTGCAGATAGTGCAGTTTCTTTTGAACAATACTTTACAAAAAAAATTGTTCCGTTGGTCGAGGCGGATAACTCCGTTAAAATCAAGCAGAGAAGCCGTTTTTGGGCTAGTTTTTGGACTGTCATTTTTTTGTTATCAATCAATGCGTTAATTGTGCTGTATTTATCGTTGATGTATCACAAGCCGGTAAATTATAATCAGTTGATTATGTTGGCAATTATCGGAATCGCTATTATATGCTGGCCGATTTATAAATATTATCAGTATAAAAGGGTAGATATTTTTGATGTATTTCTGCAGTTCTACGGAACGTGGCATCATAACCAAAACAGTGTGTGTCCGGCTCTGAAATCCGTACTGTTACCTTTGCATGATAATATGAAAATTTTTCATGATATAGAAGGGCAGTATTGCGGAGTAAAATTGCGTCTTCGCGATGTTAAATGCTATAAGGATATTGCAATTAAAAAATGGCACCGGTCGCAAGGAGTGGCCAAGGGAATTATGATTGATATTCATTTCAATCATAATATTGCAGAAAATTTGTATCTATTGGAGAAAAAAGGTTTTTACCATAAAGATAAAATGCCGGATATGTTTAATATCGGTGCGCGGATTCATATTCCGTCAGCTAATTACTTTTACGTATTTAACAGCACGGACACTGTTCCTGACAGGTTGCTTAATGCCGGATTTTTTGAACAAATTTTAGATATAAAAGAAAGATTTGCGGCTCGCAAAATGTATGTACAGATTTATAAAAATAATGTACAGATTTTTTTGGACGGAGCAGAGTTATATTTCGATAATTACAAATTCTGGAGCAGCGTAATCAAGCAAGAAAGATTTAAGCAACTTCACGAGCAACTCGAACATGTTTTTACTTTTGTTGAAACAATTTTTATAATTGAGAAAAAAAGGCAAAAATACGATGCAAAATGATGAGTATGCAACATTAAAAGAAGAATTTGAGGTTTATTATAATGAGAATTTGCGACCAATTCTTAAGAAAAATGAATGGCGGCGATATTATTACTTGTCAGCATTTGTCATTTTACTGATTCTAGGTGGTGCATTTTATCCGTATATCTTACAAAATATCTGGCAAGGAACAGCACTTGGTAATGGTGTTGACGCCGGTTATTTGTTGGCAGCCTCCGGTTTTGTGGTTATGATTTTCGGAGCCCCACTTCTGTTATATAAAAGCAAAGTAAAACCGCAAATTATGCCGGCATTTGCGAAATTTTTCGGGACATTTTCATATATCTATCAGGGGCAGATTGCACAGAATATTTTACAAGCTTCGCATTTGTTTAAGCCTTATAATAATCTCAGCGGTGATGATTTTTTTGTTGGTGAATATTCCGATGTTAAGATGATTATTGCCGAGCAAAAAATGACTAAACCGGACTTTCGCGGCAATCCGATTAAAGTGTTTTCCGGAATTTGCGTTTTGCTGGAAATGAACAAAAATTTTAAGGGTGAAACTGTGGTGTTGCAAGATAGAGGGATACTTAATTCTTTGTATAAAATTCCTCATTTGGAAAATGTTCGATTGGAAGACAGTAAATTTGAAAAAATTTTCGAGGTTTATTCCGATAGTCAGATCGAGGCTCGGTACTTGTTGACAACAGCTTTTATGGAACGAATTTTAAAATTGCGTGATTTATTCGGAGGCAGATCAATACAATTCAGCTTTAAAGAAAATACTTTGCTGATTGCAATTGATACCCGACAGAATATGTTTGAGGCTCATTCTTTTTTTCGCAGTAATATAAATAAAAAGAAAATAGATCGCGTTTTTGAACAATTTTATACGGTGTTTTCAATTATAAAAATCTTAAAACTTAATCAGCGTATCGGTATGTAAGTGCTGTGTATATGTATTTGGCGCCGGTTGCAAAAAAACGATAATTTCTGTATGTTCAAGTAGCAGGAGAGAAAATTTGTTTGCAAAATTTGAAAGAATGACAGCCTGGCGTTATTTGCGGGCTAAACGTAAGGAAGGATTCATTTCAGTAATTACCGGATTTGCTTTTACCGGTATTGCTCTCGGAGTAGCAACGCTGATCATTGTTATGTCCGTAATGAACGGCTTTAAAGCAGAATTATTGAATCGTATTTTAGGGATAAACGGACATATTTCCATTGTGGCTTCGGCCGGATTTCCGTTTAATAACTATAAGCAGGCAACGCAGGATTTAGAAAATATTTCCGGTATTAAAATGGCTATGCCAATCATTGAGAAACAGCTGCTGGCATCTTCAGGACGTTCGGCCGAAGGGGCAATGGTGCGCGGTATTCGTAAAGAAGATATTTTAAAAAAGAAGGTTATGCGCGACGGTTTTGCGCATATGGATATAGAAGAGTTTACCGATGATGTGGTGGTTCTCGGTGATAAATTGGCTAAAAAGCTCGGTGTGTATATCGGCGATGAAATTACGCTGATTTCTCCTAACGGAAAAATAACCGCTTTTGGTACGGTTCCGAGGATGAAAAACTATCAGGTTGTCGGAACATTTAATATGGGAATGTTCGAATATGATGCCAATTATATTTTTATGCCGTTGGAAGCCGCGCAGAAATATTTTGGATTGAAAGATGCCGTTTCTATAATTGATGTGACGCTAACAGAGGAAAAAGATTTGCCGCATATGCGCTCAGTAATAGAAAAAAGCGTAAGTTTAGATGCCTATGTCTATGATTGGAAACAATCAAATTCGGCCTTTTTTAACGCCATAGACGTTGAACGCAACGTTATGTTTTTGATTTTAACCCTGATTATTTTGGTCGCCGCGTTTAATATTATAACCGGCTTGATTATGTTGGTTAAAGATAAAAGTCGTGACGTGGCAGTTTTACGGACAATGGGAGCAACACGCGGAATGATTATGCGTATTTTCTTTATGGACGGAGCGTTTATCGGAATTGTCGGCACGGCAATCGGTGTTGCGTTGGGGTTATTGTTTTGCTATAATATTGAGAATATTCGTCAGTTTTTACAACATATTTCCGGTCGCGAATTGTTTTCTTCTGAAATTTATTTCTTGTCGCAACTGCCGGCTAAGGTCGATAGTTTAGAAGTTGTAATGGTGGTAGTAATTACGCTGATATTGTCATTTTTAGCAACCATTTATCCGGCATATCGTGCTTCAAAATTTGATCCGGCGGAGGCTTTACGCTATGAATAAAAATAATGCAACGCTCGTTTTGAAAAATATTAACAAAACCTTTGTGCAGGGCGGTAATTATTTAGAGGTTTTGAAAAATGTTAACTTAACCATTAAGCCCAAAGAAATTGTGGCATTAATCGGTCCTTCCGGTTCAGGAAAGTCAACACTTTTACAAATTGCCGGATTGTTGGAAAAACCGACAGACGGTGAAGTGTATTTAGATGGTCAACTTTGTTCCAGCGGAAATGATAATGTTCGTACGGCTATGCGGCGTGATTATTTGGGGTTTGTTTATCAATATCACAATTTGTTGCCGGATTTTGATGCGCTGGAAAATGTTTTGTTGCCGCAGATGATTGCCGGAGCCAAAGTTAAAGATGCTCAGGAAAAAGCTAAGTGGCTTTTACAACGCCTCGGGCTGGGAGAGAGAATGTATCACCGACCTGCAGAGTTATCCGGCGGAGAACAGCAACGTGTGGCAATTGCTCGTGCTTTGGCCAATACGCCGAAGATTTTGTTGGCCGATGAGCCGACCGGTAATTTGGACCCGAATACGGCGGATAATGTCTTTTTAATTCTTTTGGAAGTTATGAAAGAGACCGGTTTGTCAGCATTGGTTGCTACTCATAATATTGAGTTAGCTCATAAAATGGATCGGGAAGTAACCTTGCGCGAGGGAAAACTTATTGATTTGCGCGCGTCTAAATTGGCTAATCGGGTAGAAAATTTTTATTAGGGACTTTTTTCTAACTTTTTTTTAATAAAAATATGGTCGAATAACGAAGTAGTTCAAAATTTAATTGATTAAAGGGTTGCAGAACAAATATGGGAATCTGGTCTTACATTATCGCAAAAAGCAAAAGTTCCGGCTTTATCGTTTTGCTAATGTTTTTGTTCTGTTATTTTACCTATTTTGCCGTACGCGGTGACCGCGGGTTATTGAAGTATATGTATTTGCAAAACAAGGTCGTTGAAGCAGAAGAGATCAGCGCCAATTATGACCGCCAACGTGAGGAATTAGAGCAAAAAGTTAAACTTTTGTCGCCCACCAGTTTGGATTTGGATTTGCTTGATGAGCGGGCTCGGGCGGTTTTGAATGTTATTGCCGATGATGAATTTATAATCATTGATGATGACGGTTCAGAAGAAGTTGTAAATTAACTGTTAAGTGCAGATGTTTGCTGAGGTGTCGAGAATTTTTTTCGATGCTTTTTTTGTTTTTGATAAAATCCTTTATAATCAAAAGAGGAAACTGTGTTAAACAGCTTCCTCTTTTTTTGTAAATGCTTAAATTTACTTCTTTACATTAGCGTTGTTAACATCTTTAACCGATACGGACAAATCGTCAGCAATACGAGCCGAACGACCGCGTAATGCTCTTAAGAAGTATAACTTAGCCCGACGTACTTTACCAACGCGCGATACTTCAATTTTTGCTACATTTGGCGAATACAACGGGAAAACACGTTCAACACCTTCACCGAAAGAAATTTTTCTAACCGTGAAAGAAGAGTTTAAACCGTCATTCTTACGTGCAATGCATACGCCTTCATAAACTTGGATACGCTCTCTGTCGCCTTCCTTTACTTTGGTATGGACGCGCAAAGTATCACCCGGTTTGAAAATCGGCATATTCTTGCCTTCCATGAGCTTTTCCATTTGCTCTTTTTCAATATTTTCAATAATGTTCATTTTTTTTACCTTTTCAACAATTTGTTATTCTATACACCAGAATCTATTTAGAATCAAGAGTTTTTTCCAATAAATCCGGTCGTCGTTCTTTGGTTATTTGAAGAGCCTGTTCTTTTTGCCATTTGGCAATATTTTCATGGTGACCACTTAGTAAAATTTCCGGAACTTTGCGGTTTTTCCATTCAATCGGACGGGTATATTGCGGATATTCAAGCAAATTGTCTTCAAAACTTTCGTTTTGGGTCGATGCGGAATTTCCCAATACGCCCGGAAGTAATCTGATAATGGCATCAAGCATAATCATGGCGGCTTGTTCGCCTCCGGTCAGAACATAATCACCAATGCTGATTTCTTCGATGTTATATTCTTCCAGCACGCGCTCATCAATTCCTTCAAAGCGGCCGCAAATAACTGTCAGCTCAGGTAATTGACTGAGTTCTTTGACTTTTGCTTGAGTTAACGGACGACCTTTCGGACTCATATAAATGATCTTTTGATTGGCAGCGCAATGATCAATCGCATTCCCCAAAACATCCGGACGCATAATCATTCCGGCACCGCCGCCGCAAGGTGTGTCATCAACCGAACCATGTTTATCAAAGGCATAATCACGAATGTTTATCGTTTCTAAAGACCATATTCCTTCTTTTAAGGCTTTTCCGGTAAGCGAGTATCCCAAAAAACCTGGGAATATTTCCGGAAAAATGGTTAAGATTTTGGCCTTGAAAACCATTTTTATTCCTTTTCATCAGCAAAAACCATAGAAGCCGAGCTGACAATAATATATCCTTCTGCAACATTAACTGTTGGAACATATGCTTGTGTAAACGGCAACATTTCGGTTTGTTTCTGCTGGTTTAAGCGGATTTCAATAATGTCACCGGCGCCAAAGTTGTACATTCCGACAACTTTACCGATAGCATTATCCGGTGTATGTAAACATACATTCAACCCGACTAAATCAGCCTGATAATATTCGTCTTCGGCCAGTTCCGGAAAAGTATCACGGTCAACATAAAGCTCAGTTCCGATCAATGCTTCAGCCGCATTGCGATCATCAATACCCTCTATTTTGACACGGACATTCGTTGAGGCCATGCCTTTGGATTTTAGCTTAAAATGATGTAATCCGGTTGCATCTTCAACATCGCCGTAGTGATCAATATTCAGCGGATTTGCCGTATAACTACGAACCTTAACTTCTCCGCGAATTCCGTGTGCGGCAACTATTTTTCCGATGCAGATTTTTTTATTCATTCTAAGCTCTCTTTCCAGACTCAAAATAACTGCTTAATTCTTACGTTACTGAAAACTATTCAGCAGAAGCTTCGGTATTTTCCGCAGCAGCTTCGGCAGCTTTAGCTTCCTTAGCTTTCATTCTTTCAACAGCTTTCGCTTTCGGTGCAGATTTCTTCGGGCGTTCAACTGCCTTTGGAGCCGCACACAAACCTAAATTAGCAAAAATCTTTTGCAATCTTTCGGTCGGTTGTGCACCTTTGGCCAGCCAAGCGGCAACTTTTTCCTGATCTACTACAATTCTTTTTTCATTGTCTTGCGGCAATAAAGGATTGTATGCACCTAATTTTTCAATATATCTACCATCGCGAGGAGCTCTTTGATCTGCTGCCACAATATGATAATAAGGACGCTTTTTGGAACCACCGCGAGATAGTCTGATACGTACTGCCATTTTCTTTTTTCCTTTCTTTAATTTAGCTTTATTTCCTAAAACGGAAATTTGTTTTTCATTCCGCCCGGCATACGGCCAAACGGATTATTTTTTAACAATTTTGCCATCGACGTTAAACCGCCGAGGCGCCCCATTTTTTTCATTATTGTTGACATTTGCTCATATGATTTAAGCAACATGTTAACATCATGAACCGCAACGCCGGCACCTTGCGCAATTCTTCTTTTGCGAGAAGCTTTAATAATATCCGGATGAGATCTTTCTTGCTTGGTCATAGCCAGAATAATCGCTTCCTGTCGCTTCATCAGACTGTCGCCTATGCCGGAATCTTCAATCTGAGATTTAAATTTGGATAGTCCGGGAATCATACCGATAATGCTTCCCATGCTGCCCAATTTTTGCATTTGCTTCATTTGATTCAACATATCATTTAAATCAAATGAACCTTTCATCATTTTGCCGGCCAAAGCTTCGGCTTCGGCTTTATCAACATTTTCAATCGCCTTTTCGACCAACGATACAACATCTCCTTGGCCTAAAATACGACCGGCAATGCGATCGGCATGAAATTCTTCAATTTCATCTAATTTTTCACCTGTGCCCATAAACTTTATCGGAACATCAGCTACCATTTTCATTGATAAAGCGGCACCGGCACGTGATGAACCGTCTATTCTGGTTAAAACCAGTCCGGTAATGCCGACTTTTTCATTGAAAGTTTTAGCAACATTGCAAGCCTCTTGTCCGATTAAAGCATCAGCAACCAAAAGGGTTTCAACCGGCTGAGCCAGCTGTTTTATCGCAATAACTTCATCCATTAAATTATCGTCAATTTGCAAGCGACCGGCCGTATCTAAAATTAAAAGGTCATAGACACCTTTTTTAGCAGCCTCCAGAGCCCTTTTAGTGATGTCAAGCGGTTTTTGATTGGCAATAATCGGTAAAACATCAACGTCAATTTGGGCGCCGAGTTGAGCCAGTTGTTCTTGGGCTGCCGGACGATAAACATCAAGAGATGCCAATAAAACTCTTTTATTTTTTTGCAATTTCTTGGCAATTTTAGCGGCAGTTGTCGTTTTACCGGAGCCTTGCAGACCAACCAGTAAAAAACAAACCGGAGCCGGCGCATTAAAGTTTAGTTCCGTCGAGGTATCACCCAGCAGTTTAACCAGTTCATCATGGACGATTTTAATGACCATTTGTCCCGGCTGAACCGACTTTACAACTTTTTCACCCAATGCTTCGGCTTTAACCTTGGCAATAAATTCTTTAACAACCGGAAGAGAAACGTCTGCTTCTAACAGAGCAACACGAATTTCGCGCATAGCGGTATCAATATCTTTTTCATTCAAAACACCGCGAGAGGTGATTTTAGAAAAAGCCTGACTAAGCCGTTCTGTTAAATTTTCAAACATTTTATTCCTTTTCCTACATAAAACTACCGGCGCCAGTGGGCGAAACATCGCTGACTGACGGACTCCGCAGAGTTGTAAATTTTTACGGCATTACGGGTAAAAAATTCACAAATTCATCACTGCTTATATAAGATAAAAACGTTATTGTCAATAGATTTTTATCAATAAAAAAACAACGTAAAACAGTTACAGTAGCTTGAAAAATATTACCGAATAATTATGTCTTTCGATGTTTGGTTTTAATTTTTAAGGAGAAAAAACATGACTTACGGAGTTCGTTATCCGACATTAGCTTTTATTACGAAAGGAAAAGGACAAGCCAACGAAGGTATTCCGCCGCAACCTTTTGAAACTTTTTGTTATGATTCAGCTTTATTAGAGGCAAAAATCGAAAATTTTAACGTTGTACCTTATACTTCAGTTTTACCTAAAGAGGTATACGGTAATATTGTACCGGTCGATAAGGTGGTTAATCAATTTAAACACGGTGCGGTTTTGGAAGTTATTATGGCCGGAAACGGTGCAAACCGCGATAATCATAAAGCCATTGCTACCGGTGTCGGAATTTGTTGGGGCAAAGACAAAAATGGCGAGTTGATCGGTGGTTGGGCAGCAGAATATGTTGAATATTTTGATACGCATATCGATGATGAAATTGCCGAAGGTCATGCTAAAATGTGGCTCAATCGTTCCCTGCGACACGAATTGGAAATCCGCGGTGTCGAAAAACACAGTGAATTTCAGTTGTTCCATAATTATCTGAATATAACGGAGCAGTTCGGTTACTGTTTAACTTGTTTGGGTTTCTTAAATTTTGAAACAGCCGAACCGGCTCGGGTATAAAACTATTAAGCCGACAGATTTTCTGTCGGTTTTCTTATGGAAAGGATGTAAACAATGTCACAAAAAAATAATATAACAATAACAAAGGCGGCTAATGACCAAGGGAAAAGTTCATCCGGCTTGGGAGTGTGGGCTTTAGCCGGTATTGTGGTCAGTTCAATGATTGGGGGCGGAATTTACAGCTTGCCGCAAAATATGGCTTCCGGAGCTTCAGTCGGTGCTGTACTGTTGGCCTGGTTAATTACCGGAATCGGGGTCTATTTTATTGCTAATACTTTTCGCATTTTATCTTCGGCACGGCCGGATTTAACCGCCGGTATTTATATGTATAGCCGCGAAGGTTTCGGACCATATGCCGGTTTTACCATCGGCTGGTCATATTGGCTATGCCAAATCTGCGGAAATGTCGGCTATGCCGTTATTACCATGGATGCGTTGAACTATTTCTTTCCTCCGTATTTCAATGGAGGAAACACGTGGCAGGCCATTTTAGGCGGCTCAATCTTAATTTGGTCTTTTAACTTTTTAGTATTAAGAGGCATAAAACAGGCGACAATCATTAACTTAATCGGTACAATCGCCAAAATAGTGCCTCTGGTTTTATTTATTTTAATTACGGCATTTATGTTCCGTTTGCACCATTTTGAATATGACTTCTGGGGAGATTTACCAACGGATAATTTAGGTAGTTTATCTACGCAGATTAAGAGTACGATGCTGGTTACGCTGTGGTCATTTATTGGTATTGAAGGTGCTGTTGTGATGTCTAAACACGCCAAAACACCGCAGACAGTCGGGCGCGCAACATTTTGGGGATTTATAGGTTGTTTGATTATTTATGTTTTGCTTTCGGTTTTGCCGTATGGTGTAATGGATCAAGAGCAATTGGCAGCCGTAAAAAACCCGTCAACGGCAGGAATTCTGGAAGTTTTAGTCGGTAAATGGGGAGCTTGGTTCATGAATATAGGGTTGCTGGTATCGGTGTTGACGAGTTGGTTGGCTTGGACCGTCGTTACGGCACAAATCCCACAGGCAGCCGCTGAAAATGGCACATTTCCGGAAGAATTTGCCCATGAAAATAAACAACAGGCACCGAGCGTGTCTTTATGGGTTACCAGTGCTATGATGCAAATTTTTATGCTGGTAGTTTATTTTTCCAGTAATGCTTGGAACAGTATGCTGAGTATTACCGGCGTGATGGTTTTACCGGCTTATTTATCATGCTGTGCCTATTTGTGGAAAATTTGCGAAGACGGAGAATATCCGAAAAATATTTATATTCGTCGCTCAGAAGCCTTGCTGTCTGGTCTTTTCGGTGTGGGGTATTCCTTGTGGCTCATTTATGCCGCCGGTTTAAACTATTTACTCATGGCGGTCGTTTTTATGGCTCTGGGTATTCCTTTTTATGTATGGGCGCGTAAACAACGCCAACCGGAACAAAAAGCATTTAGTTGCGGAGAGTGTGTTGCGGCATTATTAATGTTTATGGTAGCCTTATTTGCAATATTTGCATTTGCGCGCGGTATAATTCACATATAATCGTATTGTGAACTGATTTTCCAAACTCCGATTAATATGGTCGGAGTTTTTTTATTTTTGACGATAAGAGGCATTGTGCACTATTTTTCCGCACAAATCAGCAAAAGATATACCTATATATTTTGCTTGTTCCGGCACCAGTGATAATGATGTCATGCCGGGGTTAGTATTGATTTCGAGAAAGACCACACCATCGTGCGGATTATAACGAAAATCTGAACGGGACAAAATGCCGCAGCCTAGTGCTTTGTGAATTATTTCACTATATTTTAAGCAGGTTTGAGTAACTGTTTTCGGCAAGTCGGCCGGTAAAATGTGTTGTGTAAAACCATCAGTATATTTAGCTTCATAGTCATAAAATTCATTTTTCGGCTTTAATTCGGTTACAACGTGGGCTTTGCCTTCTAAACACATAATCGTCAATTCGCGACCTTCAATATATTTTTCAATCATTATTTTCAGATTAGGATTATCATAATGAACTTTCTTCCGATCAGAATCGCTTTTAACAATAAAAATCCCTACGCTGGAGCCGTCACTGGTCGGTTTTATGACATAAGGATAGGGAATTTTTGTTCCTTCAGTTAAGTATTGTTCGGCTGTTTTATATTCACCCGGTGCAACCTTGATGCCGGATTGTGCGGCGATAAGTTTGGTCAGGTTTTTATTCATGCCGATGGCTGAAGCTAACATATTTGAATGCGTATAAGGAATTTGCAACATATCTAAAAGTGCTTGAATTTCGCCGTCTTCTCCCCAATTGCCGTAAAGACCGTTGTAAACAACATCGGGTTTTTCTTGACGCAGAATATCTAAAAATCGCCAAGTGTCGGTCAAATCATGTTCTATTACGTGATAACCGTTTTGTTGTAAGGCTGTGGCTATATCGTTTTTAGCGGAAATACTGACTTCGCGTTCGGCTGAATAACCACCGTAGAGTAATAAAACTTTCTGAACCATGCAAAATTTTCCTTTATTATCTTAAATTTTCTGTTATTGTAGGAGCAATTGTTTAAGGATTGATAAAAAATATGAAACGATTACTGTTTTTTTTAACTGTTCTGATGTTAGGCCGTCCAGCTATGGCTTTGGAAGTTGAACATATTATTCATACGACGGTCGGGCC
The DNA here is from genome assembly GCA_902796625.1 of uncultured Pseudomonadota bacterium. Taxonomy (GTDB): domain Bacteria; phylum Pseudomonadota; class Alphaproteobacteria; order RF32; family CAG-239; genus RUG410. Next base: position 5,186 of record CADBPX010000007.1, on the reverse strand, counting down.
GTTTGAAACCAGTCAGGAAACTTTGGTTTATAAGTTTTTCGGTGCTAATGGATATGATGTTAAGACCGGCATAAAAACTCTTGGGACGTTTGATACATTATATCCTTTTTCGGCAGATTATCATGCGTACGGGACATATAATAAAAGTCAGTTTTTACCGCAAGATTATTACTATGAGACCCAATCTCGCTTCCGGCATCGAACAAAAAGAATCGTCTATAAGAATGGTGTTCCGCAATACAGAATAAGCACAAAAGGAGAAAAAAAACGTCAGGACGACATAATTATTGATGAACAGTATGACAATTCCAACGATTTGTTATCAACATTCAGTGAGTTGATTCATAAAATAGTGACTGACGGAAGCTGTGATTTTGAGCGTTTTTCGTTTGATGGTAAACATTATTCTCGCTCAAAAGTAAAATTTTTGGGATTTGAAAATATACATACCCCGTTTTTCTCTGGCAATGCAATGAAATGTCAATATCATCTGGAAGTTTTAGATGACGCTGAAGCCGGATTTATGCTCAGTAAAGATGAACCGGTTTATTTTTGGGCGTTACAGGATCAAAAAACAAAAGCGTGGTTTTTGGCGCGAATTTTAGTTGAAAAAACGCCATTCGGTAAAATGGAATCGTTAACAACAAGTATTAAGGTGAAACCATAATGAAAAAAGCAGAATTATTGTTGCCGGCCGGTTCGCTGGTAAAGTTAAAAACCGCTATACTATACGGTGCTGATGCCGTTTATGCCGGAACTCCGGATATGAGCTTGCGTACGCAATCAAAGTTTACTTTAGAGGATTTAAAAGAAGGAATAGAATTTGTTCATGCCCATGGTAAAAAGATTTATCTGACACTTAATCTGTATATCCATAACGAAGAAGCAAAAAAATTGCCGCAATTTGTGCAAACTTTGCGTGAATTGCAGCCGGATGGGGTATTGGTTGCCGATCCGGGAGTTTTTTACTATTTGCAACAATATGCACCTGAATTAAAGCGTTTTGTTTCAACGCAGGCCAATATTTGTTCGTGGCAAACCGTTCAGTTTTGGCAGTCTATGGGGGCAAGTTTGTGTGTGCTCGGTCGCGAGGTTACTTTTGCCGAAATGAAGGAAATTCGTGAAAAATGTCCGGATATTTTGTTGGAATGTTTCATTCACGGTGCCATGTGTATGTCATATTCCGGTCGTTGCTTAATTTCTAATTTTATGGCTGATCGCAGCGCGAATCGCGGAAAATGCGCTCATTGCTGTCGTTGGCATTATAAAATGCATTTACGTCTTAAGGACGGTACTTTGAAAGAAATTGAGATAAATCAGGATAATGCAAAGGCTTTTGAGTTTTTGCTTGAGGAAGAATTTCGTCCGGGTGAGTATTATGAAATTGTTGAAGATGAGCATGGTGGCTATTTATTAAATTCCAAGGATATGTGTTTGATGCCGCGTTTGAATGAAATTTTAAGCATTGGCATGGATTCATTGAAGGTGGAAGGGCGTAATAAAACGGAATATTATGCCGGCACGGTGGCGCGGGCTTATCGCCAAGCAATCGACGATTATTACGCCGATCCGCAACATTGGGATTATCGCAAATATATAGATGAGCTGTATGCTTTGCAAAATCGCGGATACTGCCTGGGATTTCATGATGGGCAATTAACTAACTTATCGCAAAACTATGAGTATACGCGGACTCTCGGTGAATGGCTGTTTGCCGGTTCTATTGTGGAATGGGACGGAGATGATGCAATATTTGAAATCCGCAACTACATTAATTCCGGCGAATATATAGACTTTTTAATTCCGGGAAGTATGCAAAATTTGCGCTTGACATTAAATGAATTTGAAGATGCTTCAAGTGGTGAGATAACTCCACGAGTTTCCGCCGGAGAAGGTAAAAAAATTCGTATTCGCCCGCAAAGTTGGGGAATGTCGGTAAATGAAGTTAAGAAAATGCTGCCGCAATTTACAATTGCCCGTAAATATCAGGGACTGAAAGATGATAACAGTAAAATGTATGAGGGCAAAAAGAAAGAGTTTAATCAATTGATTGAGGGTTGTTCGGCAGATGACTGAATTGGCACGCAAGGTTCTGATAATTGCCGGCCCGACCGCTTCGGGAAAATCTTCCTTGGCAATAGATGCCGCCAAAATATTTAATGGTGTTGTTGTTAATTGTGATGCCTTGCAGGTTTACAAAGATATTCCGGTTATTGCCGCTACACCGACTGCTGATGACAAGCGGCAGGTTGAGCATCGGCTTTATGAGATTTACGATTGCTCCAAACGCGGTAACGTGGTTGATTGGCTGGATTTGTGTGTTAAAGAAATTAGAGAAATATGGAAAACGAATCGGCTTCCGATTGTGGTTGGCGGTACCGGAATGTATATTGATGCTTTGTTGCACGGAGTGACACCAATTCCGGAAATAGCTGCGAATTGTCGTACTAAAGTTGAAGAAAAATTAGCCAAATACGGTTTGGCGGAATTGTATGATTATTTGCAACAAATTGATCCGCTAACGGCACAACGTCTGCATCCTAATGATAAAACAAGGATTGTGCGGGCGGTGGAAATTTTTCTTGCAACCGGCCAAAAGTTATCGGAGTGGTTCCAAAAACCATTGGTGCAAAAATTGCCGGAAGCAAAATTTACGGTAGCTAAAATTATGCCGTCACAGGCTGAGTTGGAAGCCAGATGTCGCGAACGGCTGGATATTATGGTTTATCAGTTGGGAGCTTTGGCGGAAATTGAAAAATTATTAAAGCGTAACTTGCCGGCGGATTTACCGGCCATGAAGGCGTTGGGAGTGCCGGAATTAAGCAGATTTTTGCGGCAAGAATGTTCTTTAGATGAGGCGCTCGCTGCGGCAAAATTACATACTCGGCAATATGCCAAAAGGCAACGGACATGGCTGAGAAATAAGCTGGTTGCCGATGTTACTTTTGAACAGCCTTATCAAGGACAAAAAGACTATTTGCAACAGATAAAAATTGCTTTGAATGGCTAAAAATATTACTTGCAGATTTTAATAAACTGATATAAAAGTAAATAAATTTTTAAGATTTGGAGATAGAGGCAAATGTTTGCAAAGTTACTGGGAATGTTTTCTGCCGATATGGCAATCGATTTGGGAACGGCTAATACATTGGTGTATGTACGTGGTCGCGGTGTGGTTTTGAATGAGCCTTCCGTAGTGGCAATGGAAGAGTATAAGGGACGCAGACAAGTGTTGGCTGTCGGTAATGAGGCTAAGCAAATGTTGGGGCGTACTCCGGGAAATATTCAAGCAATACGTCCGCTTAAAGACGGTGTAATCGCTGATTTTGATATTGCCGAAGAAATGATAAAATATTTTATTTGTAAAGTTCATAATCGCCGGACTTTTGTTACACCGTTAATCGTTATATGCGTGCCTTCCGGAGCTACGGCTGTGGAAAGACGGGCTATTCAGGATTCTGCCGTTCAAGCCGGTGCTCATAAGGTTTTGCTGATTGATGAACCGATGGCGGCCGCTATCGGTGCCGGATTGCCGGTTACCGAGGCAACCGGAAGTATGGTGGTTGATATCGGCGGTGGAACAACCGAGGTTGCAGTTTTATCTTTAGGCGGTATCGTTTATGCTCGCTCAATTCGTGTCGGCGGTGATAAGATGGATAGTGCCATTGTTAACTATATTCGCCGTAATATGAATTTATTGGTCGGTGAAAGCAGTGCCGAGAGAATTAAAAAAGAAATCGGTTCAGCTTGCCCGCCGGAAGAAGGTGAAGGGCGTAGTGTGGAAATCAAGGGCCGCGATTTGGTTAATGGCGTACCAAAGGAAATCGTTATCACCGAACGTCAGGTGGCTGAAAGTTTAATCGAGCCGGTTTCGGCAATTGTGGAAGCAGTTAAAGTGGCGTTGGAAAATACGGCACCGGAATTGGCTGCAGATATTGTTGATAAGGGAATCGTGTTAACCGGTGGCGGAGCATTACTTAATAATTTGGATTTAGTGTTGCGTAAGGCAACCGGTTTGCCGGTAACAATTGCCGAAGAACCTTTGGCTTGTGTGGCAAAAGGCTCGGGAATGGCTGTTGAACAGGTTAATCGTTTGCGTAATGTGCTCTCCAGTATGAGCTGATAATTAATGGAACAAAGCAATGAAGCAGCGTAAGGTTTGGCTTATCAAAATAGGCGAATTAAAGTCAGGATTGCGCCGGCTGTTTGTGGTTGCTTTGTTTTTGCTGTCATTTTTATTGGTGTTGTTAGGACGAGTTGATAATGCTGTTATCAATTTTTTGGAAAAAACTTTGATTGGTGTGTCCGGACCGGTTATGCGGGTGGTCGAATTTCCGGCACGAGCTGTGCATCGGGCTTATACATATATCAATGACATCAGTCACTTATATGCGGAAAACCAACAGTTACAGGCAGAAAATAAGCAAATGCTGCTATTACAGAGTAAGGTGCGTTCTTTAGAAGTTGAAAATCAGCTTTTAACGCGGTTGCTGAACTATATTCCGCCGGCAGAAGCATCGTTTGTCAGTGCTAAGATTATTGCCGAATCGGGGGATAATTTTACCCATACACTTTTGATTTATATCGGCGAAGAAAAGGTTAGCAAAGGGCAAATAGTATTGGGTGATGAAAGTGTTGTCGGCCGGATAGACAGCGTTAGCGGACATTATGCAAAAGTTATTTTGGTTACAGACATTAACTCCAAAATACCGGTGGTTATTGAACGTACACGAGCTCGTGGGATTTTAAGCGGAGATAATACTTCAATGCCGGAGCTTATATTTACGCGTTCAACGGCAGATATAGAAGAAGGTGATGTTATTGTTACTTCCGGAGTTGGCGGTGTATTTCCTTCGGGATTACCGATCGGTTTTGTCAGTTCCGTGCATAACGGCAATATCCGCGTTGAAATGATGTCTGATCTGAGCCGTATTGAATACGTAAGGATTGTCGATTTTGGGTTGTCAGGTCAGGGAGAACAGTTGGATAACTTTATGAAGAGTGCTGAAGATGTCAGATAGTTGGCACGATATATTACGCCGTTGTTGGCAAAAAAGCGTTCCGTTCGTTATTACTTTTATACTTATGGCTGTTTTTGCCGTGCCGTTCAGCTCTTTCCAAATGAACTTTTTTCGGCCGACAGTCGGCATTATCGGAGTTTATTATTGGGCTTTTCGTCAAGGACT
>CADBPX010000006.1 GCA_902796625.1 uncultured Pseudomonadota bacterium | reverse complement strand
TGTCGCCGGTCGTAAAACGCAAGGTGTTATTTTGTTTAGAACCGCCGATAATGAAAATGTGGTTTCGGTAACTAAGCTTGATGCTGATGCCGGATCTGATGAGGAAATCGATGCTGAAAATGATAATGTTATCGATCCAGAAGGAGAGGTTGTTGAGGCAGTTGCTGAACCAAAAACTGATGAGGCAGATGCGTAATTGGGATATAACTAAATTAAAAGCCTGACAATTTTGCCAGGCTTTTGTTGTAGGACTTGAGAATGAAAAAAAAGATATTTTTATATACATTTTTACTTCTTTTGGGAGCTGCGGCACAAGCCGGTGTACTAGATTGGTTAAGTGCCGGTCAATCACAAAATGTTTGTGGTAATCGGCATAGTCAGTCGTTTTACGCGGTTAAAAAGGAGATGCTGGATAAAATCTATTATGATCATCGCCAAACTCTCTATTGTGATGCGGAATTTACAAAATTTAAGCAAATTATACGGCCGGCAGGATTTAAGCTGCCAAATCTGCGGAATGTGGATTTTTACGTACATGATATATCCGCAGAGGAATTAAAACGTAAAGCAGAACGTATGGAATGGGAACATATTGTGCCGGCGCAAAATTTCGGAAAAACATTCACTGAATGGTCTGATGGACATCAAAAATGCGTTTCAAATAAAGGAAAGAAATTTAAAGGACGGAGTTGTGCCGAACAAGAAAGTGAAGCTTTTCGCTATATGTATACTGATATGTATAATCTTTACCCGTCAATCGGAGCAGTTAATTATTTGCGCGGTAACTTCAATTTTACCCAATTTACCAAAAAAATTCCGAGTACTTTTGGGGATTGTCAATTGCGAATTTCACGTAATAAAGTTGAACCTCGCAATGAAATAAAAGGTTTGATTGCGCGCACTTACTTGTATATGCAAGATACTTATCGCCGATATAAAATCGGTGAACCGATGTACGCTATTTTAAAGGTATGGAATAAGCAATATCCGGTCACGCGATGGGAGTGTCGGCGCGCTTATCGAATTGAAAAAGTTCAAGGTAATGCCAATAAGTTCGTGAAAACGGATTGTATCGCTCGCGGTTGGTATAAAGATTAGTATAGGATATGATTAATGTTTAAAATTAATTTATTTTTAAAACTATTTGAAAAAGTTAAATATAATTTATTAATGGGCTTATTGTTTTGCGTTTTAGTGATATTACCGGACTATATATTTCAGGCATTTTTGCCCAATGTGCGATATTTAACAGACTTTGTATTCATATTTGTGATTTTTTGGTTCGGATTTTTTCTGTCAATGTGTGGGTGGAAAATTTATGCCTTATTTTGTTTGTTGTTCGCCTTTATGCAGTCTATTCAGTTAGGACATATTGCCTATTTTGCCCGACCGATAAATCCATTAGATATTGGAAAAGTATTTACTGAATTTAGTGATATTTATTCGGAATCCGTAACTGATATTGATGATTTTTGGTTTGTGATCCCAGCAGCAGTATTGCCTTTTTTAGCTTTAGTATTTATGCAGTATAAGTGGCGGAAAAAACTGTTTTTTTCTTTATGGGCACTCGTTGCTGTTATCGTTTTCTTAGGGGTTAAGCCGGAAAGGGCAACTCGGCGCGGATTGCATCACTTTTTACCGCCGGAAACGCGATATTCCATCCATAATTCGATCAATTCATTTTCTTTTTATTTGGTACGCGGTATGGATAAAAAAAATCTTGATGACTTGGTTCCTGATGATTTTTATAAACCGTACATTGTTGAAAAACTAGATAAATCGTCAAATTTGGTTGTCTTGGTCATGGGAGAAAGTACCAGCGCAAATAAGATGCATTTGTTTAATCCATCGGTTAATCTGGATACGCCGCAATTGGAAAAGTTAGCCGAAGATCCACGGTTTACGTACCGTAAAGCTTATTCTGCCGGCGTAGCAACTCATGCTTCATTGCCGATATTTTTTAATATGATTAAGGAGCCGGGAAATATTGAAAAATTAAAGAATTATGATACGAATCTGTTTCGTTTGGCAAAAGAAAACGGCTACAAAACATATTTCTTTTCAGCTTATGATATGAAACAAACAAATTTAATCGGAGTGCCGTATATTGATGAAATTATTACTTCAGAATCGGCTTCCAGAAAATTTAAAGCAGAAAAAGAAGATTATCTTATTAACTTATTGAAACAATTGAATTTGTCTGATGGGAAAAATTTTGTTGTTCTTAATTTTCGCAGCGTGCATTCTCCATATGAAAAGAATTATACGCACCATCCGGAATTTGATGTCTTTAAACCACAAGATAATAGTCGTTTTGCTGAAGAAAATACTGCTTATGAAAATGCTATATTGTATATTGATAGTGTTCTAGCGCAAATGATAAATTATGTTCGTGACCAACATGTTGAAAATTCGCAGTTTATATTCACTTCTGATCATGCTGAGATTTTAGGAATTCCGAACGGCAAATACGGACATAATGTTCTGGTTGAAGAGGCAATGGTTGTTCCGTTTATCTTGTTTAACGAGGGAGAAAATGTTACGTTGCCGAAAGGATATATGACTCATTTTGAAATTGCCGGTTTAGTGGCGCGTTTTTTAGGGTATAAGGTTGTAAATCCTAATTCTCCAGAAAATCGTTTTTATGTGCATGGCAATAATTTATTTGAAGATTACCAGTATGTTGAGTTTGAGCGCGATAATAACGGTGATGTTAAACAAATTAAAAAAGATACGGTTTCACAACTGGTTAAAAAGCGCAAGGGAAAATAAATTTTACAAATCAGAAATATCAGTTATGCAGTTGTTTCATGCGTACCATTGGCACTTCTTATTTTGGACTTGAAGTTATGTTTTTCTTGGTTATAATCTTTGATAGAATTAAATATCAAGGAGATGAAAATGGATTTTTATAAATGTA
>CADBPX010000005.1 GCA_902796625.1 uncultured Pseudomonadota bacterium | reverse complement strand
TAAATATTTTAGTATTATATATACAAATGTATGAAAAATTTTGGAGGTATATATTTATTATATGAGCATAGAACAACGCACTGATGATGAAGTGTGCATCAATGAAAATATTAAAGCTAAACAAGTCCGTTTGATTGATGCAAATAATGAGAACCGCGGCATTGTTTCAATTAAAGAAGCCTTAGCTGTTGCTGAAGAAGAAGGTTTAGATCTGATTGAAATTTCACCGCAAGCTAATCCCCCTGTGTGCAAAGTTTTAGACTTCGGAAAATATCGCTACGAACAACAAAAACGCAAAAATGAAGCCAAAAAAAATCAAAAAGTAATTGAAATCAAAGAATTAAAATTGCGTCCGATGATTGAGGCTCATGATTATGAAGTTAAAGTAAAACAGGCGCGCAAATTTTTGGAACAAGGTAATAAAGTAAAATTAACCATGCGTTTTAAGGGACGTGAATTAAGTGCTAACGATATGGGACAACAGGTTTTAAGCAAAATGATGGAAGATTTGGATGATTGCAGCAAAGTCGATTCGCCGATGAAATTGGAAGGCCGACAGATGACAATGCTGTTATCGCCGCAAAAATAAACATTGAAAAAAAAGAACGCCCTCTGTTGAGAGCGTTCTTTTTTTACAGATTAAAATAATCAAAAAATTTTCGCCACTGAAAACGCTCAGTAGAATCAACAAAAGAAACCGGTTTTAAAACAAGATTCGGCTTTTCGCGAATTTCACAAAATGCTTTGTAATGCCCGCTTAACTCTACCGCTGCTGCCATTTGCGAAACAAAGTTAACGCAATCATAGGTTAACCTTTGTGGAAATTCGCTATCCCCAACCAAATAGAAAACGTCTTCAATAGCCTCTATCTCCAAACCGTAATCCTGCAAAACCTCCGCCATTATGGCGTAAGAATCACTAAATTCTGACAGAGCGCACAGATGATCCATGGTCGAAAAACCAAGATACAGCTCTCCATTTCCCAGCTTTTGCAAAGAAAAATCTTTCAGCACATCTTCTGCATCAAAGATTCCGGCAAAAGAAAGTTGCTTCAGGGCAAAAACCGCTGAACCGATTTGCATTCCGATAACAAAATCTTTCAGCAACTTGCTGTAAAAAGGCATAGCAAAAGCCTTATCATTGGGAAACTTGTAAACCAATGGCAACGGCAATCGCAAGAACTCCTCGCCATGAACCGCTTTTTCCATGATGATCCCGATGTCATACCTGGTAATTGCCTCGTCTGGCAAACCAAGTTTTTTCCGCTGTTGGGAAAAATTTTTCTGATGTTCCATAAAATAATTAATTAATAATGCTACAATACCCTCACATTACTCTTTTTGACAAAATATGTCAAGAATTTTCTCTAATCCAAAAGTTGTACAAATTTTTCGCTGATTTCCTCATCAATTCTCGTCGGCCGATGAGTTGCTACATTCATAAACACCACTTTTACCGCAATTTTTGCCAAAATCTCATTGTCACGCAAAACTTCTTGATAAATCACCGCACTGGCTCCGCCCATTTCACGCACCTGACAAGTAACGAGCAAATCGTCGTTTAAATAGGCTGAAGACAAGTATTCGATGTTACAGGAACGCACCACGAAACCGACTTGTTTTTCTTTGAGAAGTTTTTGCTGATCAATTTTCAAAAAGCGCAAAAACTCACTGCGTGCTCTTTCAGCAAATTTCAGATAATTGGCATAATAAACAATGCCGCCGGCATCGGTATCCTCATAATAAATCCGCACCGGAAAAGCAAAAATTTTATTCTCGATATTTCCTTGCGCCATAGCAACATTCAACATTATAAATCCTCCGGCAAAGTTTCCAGCAATTCGTATTGTTTAACCTGTTTTGCCGGTATTTTTATTCCCAAATATTTGTATCCCAGCTGAGAAATAATGCGTCCGCGTGGTGTTCTTTGCAAAAAGCCCAATTTAAGCAAGTACGGCTCGACCACTTCTTCTATGGTATCGCGTTCTTCGGAAAGTGCGGCCGCCAGCGTATCAGCGCCGACCGGCCCGCCGCCGTAATTTTGCACAATACATTGCAAATAGCGGCGATCAAAATTATCCAAACCGAAATCATCAACATCAAGACGCCGCAACGCCATATCGGAAATATGTGAATCAATCACTTTTTTATCGGAAACCGCGCCGAAATCTCGCACCCGACGCAACAACCGTCCGGCGATTCGCGGTGTTCCTCGTGAGCGTTTAGCTATTTCCAATGCCCCGTCCTCAGATATTTCAATATTCAACAAACGTGCTCCGCGTAGAACAATTTTTTGTAAATCTTCATGCGAATAAAAATCCAATCGCAACGGAATACCAAAACGTTCACGTAACGGAGTCGATAACAATCCCGAACGCGTAGTCGCGCCCACTAGCGTAAACGGTTGCAAATCAATCCGCACCGAACGCGCTGATGGACCTTCACCGATAATCAGATCAAGCTGAAAATCCTCCATTGCCGAGTATAAAACTTCTTCAATTGCCGGATTCAAGCGATGAATTTCATCAATAAACAAAACGTCATTACGTTCCAGATTGGTTAAAATAGCCGCCAAATCGCCGGATTTTGAAATCATCGGCGCCGATGTAGCCCGAAACCCAACCCCTAATTCTTTAGCCACGATTGATGACAGAGTCGTTTTTCCCAACCCCGGAGGGCCAAACAATAGCACATGATCTAGGGCTTCACCGCGCTGCTTGGCCGCCGTTATAAAAACTTTCAGATTTTCGCAAACTTCGCGTTGACCGACAAAATCATCTAACGAATTCGGCCGCAAATTAACCGGATTATTACCTGTCTGACTGTCTTCAGGCTGTGACTGCGGACTAACAATGCGCATATCTTCTTTCATTTTAAAATTCCTTATTTGCAAACTCTTTTAGTGCCAATCTAATTAAAGTCGGCACATTGGCATCGGCATTTTCCGCCATAACTTTGCTGACTACCCGATAGGCTTCCAGCCGCTGATATCCTAAATTAACCAATGCCGATAAAACATCTTCACTTTTAGTATAATCTGCAACATCCGTTCCGGAAACATTTTTCGGCATTTCTGTGGTTTCGTCCAAAACATCGGTTTTATTTGAATTAACCGGAATCGTTACTATTTTATCTTTAAGCTCGGTCACAATCCGTGCTGCCAGTTTTGGCCCTACCCCGGAAGCCCGGCAAAACGACGTTTTGTCTTGCGCACCGATGGCCTGTGCTAATTGTGTCGGCGTTAAAACCGATAAAATGCTCAAACAAACCTTAGCCCCGACGCCTTGCACTTTCGTCAGCGTATTAAACCATTCTTTTTCCCATGCATCGGCAAAACCGAACAACGACAAGCTGTCCTCGCGAACCACCATTTCTGTCAGCAACGTTGCCTCACTGCCAATACTGAGTTTACTCAAAGTCTTGCTCGAAGCCGCAACTAAATATCCCACTCCATTAACGTCAATAATACAGAAGTCATCGGCAATCGTATCAATTATTCCCCGTAATTTTGCAATCATTTCAAAATCCTTTGTTATTCTGTATAATTACACAAATAATAAAGTATACGCAAGCATTTTATCTCTTTTCTGCAAAGGCTTTAAAATCATCAAAATGTTATTGTCACTTGCTTTTAGTCACAAAAAGCTTTATTTATTTAGAAAATATTAAGTAAAACCGACTTAAAATAGCAAAGCTTAATTAATATGAGGATTATGATGAATAGAAAAGATTACACAAAGGACTCTTTAGTGCCTATGGTTATTGAGCAAACGCCTAAAGGCGAGCGTTCATTTGACATTTTTTCCCGCTTGCTGAAAGAGCGCATTATCTTTTTAACCGGTGAAGTTAATGATGAAGTTTCAGCTCTGGTTTGCGCTCAGTTATTATTTTTGGAAGCGGAAAATCCGAAGAAGGACATCTTTTTATACATTAACTCTCCCGGCGGTGTAGTCACATCGGGCTTAGCAATGTATGACACCATGAAATACATTTCTTGCGATGTGGCAACCATCTGCGTCGGACAGGCTTGTTCAATGGGATCATTTTTATTAGCCGGCGGAACTAAAGGCAAACGCTATTCTTTGCCAAATTCACAAATTATGATTCACCAACCGTCTGGCGGTGCCAAAGGACAGGCAACCGACATTGAAATTCAAGCCAAATTAATTTTAGATTTACGCAAGCGCTTAAATGCTATTTACGCGGAAAATACCGGTCAAAAATTATCGGTTATTGAAAAAGCTATGGATCGTGATAATTTTATGACACCGCAAGAAGCTTTGAATTTTGGCTTAATTGATCATATAATAACCAATCGTAATGAAGTAAAGTAGGTGCCCGATGAGTGATACTGAAGATGAAGTTTTACATTGTTCGTTTTGCGGCAAAAGCCAAAAAGACGTCAAAAAACTGGTGGCCGGACGCGGTGTATACATTTGCGATGAATGCATTGATGTTTGCCACTCCATAATGGAAGAAGAAATAGCAACCCAAGAAGCCGCGGCCACAGCCGATGCTCCGTTGATGAATAATTTGCCGACTCCGTCTAAAATTAAAGAATTTTTAGATGAATATGTTATCGGACAGGATTATGCTAAAAAAGTACTATCGGTTGCCGTTTATAACCACTATAAACGCCTCAACAACCCGAAAAAAGATGAAGTAGATATTACCAAGTCTAACGTCATATTAATAGGTTCGACCGGTTGCGGCAAAACCTTGTTGGCTCAAACCTTAG
>CADBPX010000004.1 GCA_902796625.1 uncultured Pseudomonadota bacterium | reverse complement strand
TAGGAGCTCGATCAATCGTTTTCAATAATTCCTGACCGTTACGACCATTAAGCAAGGCCTTCATCATTTGTCGCTCCGTCATATCTAAAACCATATAAAGATTAATAACCAAGCTGGTTAAATAGGCATTTCCTTCCAGCGGAGGACGGGAACCATACTTATCTTCCAAAAAGGCAGCAAATTTGCGCCGCACTTCTTCCTCCTGACGTTTTTTACCTAATTCAATCTCATTGTGGCGTGCCACCGCTTTTTGCCAGATTTCTATGCGGCTGTCCAAGCTTAGATCTAAGGATTTGTAAGATTCCATACGCTGTTCCGGATTTTTGCAAGCCTCGCACTTTAAAGCGTTATCAAAACGTTTTTGCAGCGAACAATGAAACAGCTCACAATATGTGCCGTTAGCTACCAAAAACGGACAATATTCCGCACATCTTTTCTCTGTATCTTCTTTATTCATTCCCTGTTCCTCTGTGGAAAACCATACCATGAATTTGTTAAAATTATAATAAAGATTCCGCCATTGTGCAAGTTTTTTTCGACAAAAAAATCCCCTGATCAATGCATCACATTTGCCAAGAAATGTGTACGCTGAACAGGGGATTCTTTTATATGGGCTTTACTTTAACCACGCCGTTTTTTACGACATTGCGCAACCATCGGCCATCTTTTTGAAAAACAGCTTCAGTATAGCGGCAATCCGGATCATATTCCACACGGAACAGGCAATATATTTTCTTAATGCAGTCATAACGATCATCATTGAAAATAACCGCCTTAATCTCCGGCAAAAAATCATAGTGGCGAACATAGGCGCAGAGGATATTCGAAAACCACGGACTCAGAGTTGCGGAACCGGAAATCTTTATCTCGCGAAGCATTATTATCGCTTTTTGCAGGTTAAGATTTAACTCCGGAGTCCTGAGCTTTTTGATAAACATATCCGTAACGTGGCCATAGGTGTTGATGCACGCCATGGTATGACCGTCAAAATAAAAGCTTTCAACGTTTTCTGCAAACCACTCGTCCTCTTTTTTTTGCGGGCGGGTATGCGGATCGGTCTTATCCATATTCATCATTTCGACTGGGCAATTCTGGTAAGAAAAATTTTCATTTTTCTTCAACAAACATGCCTCTGCAATGTTTGGGCAGGCAAAAACTTCTTTGAGATTATCACGGGAATTTTTCTGCTTCTTCTTAAAAAAGTTAAAAAAACTTAAACACATAATACTGGATTTAATAATTAAACAGATAATTTTATTGTAGTTGTAATTTACCCAAATCCATCAATTGTGTCAAGAATTATGTCATAACTTAATTAATTGCAAAGCAATGTCCTTTGATAACAGATGTACCGCTTGGCTTTGTGCTTCAACCAAATCAGCCATAGAATCGCCGTTTACTACCGTTTCATAAGTCTGTTGCTGACGCTTTAATACCCGGCCGGAAGCGTTGGCTATGTTCCACCAAGCCGACAAAATAACCTTATTACCACGATAGGCCTGTATTTTGTTAATCTCTATGTTAACATTATAGTTGACACTGGTACTATCAAAGAATGTCCGTTTAACATAAGCTTGCGGTAAATAAGATATTAAGTCATTGGTAACGGTTGCTTGTAATACATCAGGTAAGACTTCGGCCCAACGGTTAAATTCTAATATATTGACCTGATTATTTTTGATATCATAGGTTACCATTTGCGAACGATCTAATAAATCCGGAACTTTTACCTTAGCTACAGCAACATTCATTCGCTTTTGCGAAACCGGCGCCAAACCGGTACTGGACATCATGTAAAACTCAGAATCCGGCGAACGAAAACTACAGGCGGCCAAAAACATTATAGCTATACTTAAAAACAGTCGTTTCATCTTATTTTTCCTTTCCGTGTAACAAAGCCTCAGGGTGGCGTTCCAAATAATCCATCAGATTCTTCAATGAACGGCTGGCTTTGGCAATTTCTTCCATAGTGCTGTTGAAATTATTCATAGTCTTTGATGCCTCGCCGGATTTTTTATCCAGCATGCGGTCCATTTTGGCCGTAATTTGCGTTATATTACTCAATATCGCCGGCAAATTTTCATTTAAGTCAACCACTAAATCACCTAAACGAATCAAGCTTTCGCGTAAAGGTATTTCCTTTAAATCATTCGATATCACCGTAAACGGCGACAATTCAGTCGGAATTTCCGCATATTTGCCAGTGCCGCGCATGACCGCCGGAGTATCCGGATCCATAACCAATTCAATCATCAACTGACCGGTTAAATAATTAGCACTGGCTAAACGGGCACGTAAACCTTTTTTAATTAGATTATCCAATATAGTTTTATCATCTTCATCATATTTATTATGTTTAACATCATAAGTCTTTTTACCATCAAATAATACGTAAACCTGGGTTTTAAAGCTTATGTCCTCAAAATTGGTAACTAAGCGAATCTTTTCTACTTTGCCAATTTCAACTCCCTGAAATACTACCGGAGACCCGACAGTTAAGCCGCGAATCGACTCCTCAAAATACATCACCACTAAATCTTTATTATTAGTAGTAAACTTATGGCCGGCATAGTTAAATATAACGGCTAGCAAACTCAGTATACCGATTACAACAAACAGACCGACCATCACATAGGTTTTCTTCTTTGGCATTTTATTTCTTCTCTCCTCGTGTTAAAAATTCATAAACTTCCTGATTCGGCGGATTTTGCAGTAAATCACGCGGATTGCCGCGCGCTAATATCGTTTTACTCGCCGCATCTAAAAATATGGAATTATTGCCGATGGCAAAAATAGATTCCAGCTCATGAGTCACCACAACTATTGTTGTGCCTAAACTTTGGTTTATTTCAATAATTAAATCGTCTAAATTTTTAGAACTTATCGGATCAAGACCGGCGGACGGCTCATCAAAATAAACTATTTCCGGATCTAAGGCCAATGCACGGGCTAAACCGGCGCGTTTTTTCATGCCGCCGCTGATTTCCGAAGGATAAAAATCGTCAAATCCGGCCAAGCCGACCAACGCTAGTTTTAACTTGGCAATTTCGCGCATCGTCGCCGGAGAATAATCCGAATATTGCTGTAGCGGAAGCATTATATTTTCCGCCAAGGTCATCGAGCTGAATAAGGCTCCGCTTTGATATAGAATTCCACTCTTAGTGCGAATTTTTTGAACATCAGCTTCTTTTCCCTGTGCTATATTTACACCGCCGATAAAAACATCACCCTTAAGCGGGGCTATTAATCCGGTCAACACCCGCAACATACTGCTTTTACCGCAGCCACTGCCGCCCATTATGATAAATATATCGCCCTTATTTACCTGATAGGAGGCATCTTTGAGCAAAACATAATCGCCGTAACCAACCGTTAAATTACGTACATCTATTTTTACTTCTTTACTCATATGCCGATCTCCTGACAGATAACCGTTATAATTCCGGTAACCACAATCATCCAGACAACGGAATATACTACCGATTGGGTGGTAGCAATACCAACACTGTCAGCATTGCGTCCGCAAGTTAAACCGCTGTAACAACCGCAGATGGCAATAATAAATCCAAAGCAAAAACCATGAAATATACCGACTAAGAAATTGGTCAAATTAAAAGCATTAAAAGCATATCTCCAATATTCCGTATATGGCAAATTCATCAAAAATACCCCGACAAAGGCACCGCCGATCATTCCCATAATATCCGCCAACATTGTCAGTATCGGCATGGCCAGCAATAAAGCAAATAAACGCGGTAAAACCAAAAAATCTATCCGCGATAAGCCCATGGTTTGCAAGGCATCTAATTCTTCATTAACTTGCATTGTGCCGATGGTTGCTGCATATGCTGATCCGGTGCGACCAGCCATAATTATGCCGACCATTATCGCTCCCATAATGCGGCACATACCAATCGTTACCAAACTTGCCACGTATATTTGGGCACCGAAAGTTTGCAGCTGTACCGCGCCGACAAACGCTAAAATTAAACCAACCAAAAAACTTATCAAAGAAACTATTCCTAAAGCGCGCGGACCGCAATCGTTCAGGGCTGCTAAAAAGTCAATGCGGCGCATAATCGAACGAAAGCTGAAAAAGCGGCCGATGGCCATGCAAATTTCGCCAAAAAAGGCCAAAACATTGGTCGTTTTCGTTAATATGCCAATAGCAGAACGGCCGGTTCTTTCCAGAAATCCGCCTTGATTATTGCTATTATGACTCGGTTTACGATCAACGGCAAAGGCCAGAGATATCAGCGACTGAATGTTTTGCGGTAATGTGGTTACATCATAGGCTATATTAGCTGTTTTGGCCATGCGAATCGTCTCGTATATCACCAAAAGCAGCGATGAATCCCACTCGCCAAGCTGTGTTGATGTAATAGTTACTTTTTGCGGATTTTGTGCTATCAGATGCGCAATTTTTTGTAAGATGTCTTGACTGTTATATTCAACAACATCACCGGTAATAGCAACAAGCATATTACCGCGCGCAATGTCTGCAGATATAAGATTATTGTTCATTGTTTTCGACATTTTCCAAGGCCTCTTGCAATTGTGCTATTTCAGTATCGTCTAAATCTTCAGACGGAACACTGTAACTTTCACCAAACCAACGTCCCAAATCTACGTCCGCGCATCTTTTGGAGCAAAAAGGAGCGTATTGATTGTCGGTATAAATCTTATGACATATCGGGCAACGATGGGTTTTTACAACTACGCTCATGGCTCAACTCTTCCGCTGCCCATACAAGTCGGGCATTCAACCGTATATAATTCTCTTAAGCTCGGACGACGACGCTGGCGGATAATTTCTACATTACCGGCACGGCTTAAACCCAGCATTCGGCTGTGGCAAGCATCATCGGCTAAATCTTCTTCCAAAATATCCATCACATTACGCATAAAACGATATTCCGAAGAACCCGCAAAATCAACCACAATTTTTCCAGATAAGTTACGTAAGCGAATCTGACGGGCAATTTCATGTGCCGCTTCAATATTTAAATTATCCAAACTGCCGCCGGCTGTCGTTTTAGAACTGTCAACATCTATTGCCACACAAGCATGGGTTTCTTCGATTAAAAGACGGCCGCCGCTTTTAAGAGTTACTGTCGGTTCCAACGCTTCAACAATGGCATCATCAACCCCATATTCTTCAAAACCCTCCTTTTGCAGGGTAACAGTACCGGAAAATACCGATTTTACTTCTTCGACCATCTTCGGAGTATCAACCACAACTTCCTGTAAACTGTTGCGATAACGGCGGATATATTCAAACAGCGGATTTTCTTTGGCATACAATAAAGCCGGAGCCGTTGCCGTACGGGCTTTTTTGCGGATATTTTCATATATGTCGCGTAGCTGTTCCATTTCTGCCAAAACTTGTTGCTCTGTGGCTTCTGATGCTAATGTGCGTAATATCCAACCTTCCGAGCTCGTACTTTTTTCCTGCACCGCTTGACGATATTTTTCCGCCAATGCCGTATCTTCAATTTTACGCGAATACTCAACATCAAACTTGAATGGGCAATACACCAAATAGGTTCCGACAAGCTGAACGTTGCGAACTACTTTGGCACCCTTTTCCGCACGTTTTTCCTGGGCTACCTGCACAACAACACTCTGACCTTCGCTCATATTCGCTTCTTTTAAAGCCGGTTCATAGGAGCTTAAAAATGCTTCACGACCGTCACCGATATTTACCATAAAACCGTACTTGTCATTGGCCAGTTTAATCTTTTTTACAATCCGTCCCAAATAAACGTTGCCTTCCACCGCGCGGTGTTCGTCATATATGTCTATTTCCATTAAGCCTTTATCATCAAATACTGCTATTCCGAAAGTATCTTCATTTCTATCTAAAACAATTTTTTGTGCGTTCATCGGATATTCTCTCCTTTTAACAAATTCAATGTTTCATACAGCGGCAAACCGACTACTCCGGAATAAGAACCGACCAAGCGAGTTACATATCCGGCTAAGCGACCCTCTATTTTATAGCCGCAGACGCCGCGCCATTCACCACAGTTAATGTATTCTTCAATTTCTTCCTGACTTAAAACTTTCATCGCTATCCGCGTTGTAACCGTGCGTTGCCGCACCTTGCCGGATTTGGTTATTAAGCATACCGAGCTGATAACTTTATGGCTTTTACCGGACAGCATCCGCATTATTTTGCGCTGTTCATCAGCCGTTTGTGATTTATGTAAAATATGCAATCCAGAAACAACAACCGTATCGCAGGCCAAAACATTCTCATCCGGATTTTTTTGCGCAACTTTACGAGCCTTATTCAAAGCCATACGCCGCACATACGGTAACGGCTTTTCGTGCGGCAAACATTTCTCATCAATATCTGCAGGTTCTATCTTTTTCGGCTCATACTCAACCTGACGCAACAAGGCTATTCGCTGCGGCGATGCTGAGGCCAAAATAAAATCTTTTACAGCCATCAGTCTTCCCTAGGCATTATCATCGTCGTAAGTTTTTTCCATACGTTCATGGCGTTCTTGCGCTTCAATGGACAGAGTTGCTACCGGACGCGCTTCCAGTCGATCTAAACCTATCGGCTCACCTGTTTCTTCACAATAACCGTACGTTCCTTCATCAATACGATCCAACGCTTCATCAATCTTTGATATCAGTTTACGAATACGGTCTTTTGTGCGTAAATCCAATGATTTATCGGTTTCCATCGAAGCACGATCAATTTCATCTGCCTGATTTAAACCGCCTTGACGCAAATCTTCCAAAGTATCAGCTGACTGAGACATTATGGATTTTTTCCAGTTTATCAGCTTCTGACGAAAATATTCCAGCTGCATTTCGTTCATATATTCTTCATCAGCTGTCGGTTTATAATCCGGTGGCAATACGATAGATGTTGTCATTACTTCTCTCCTTATAAATATATGATTCCCTTATAATTAGCACATAAATCGCGAACTTCAAGAATTATTATTAATTAAATAACAGT
>CADBPX010000003.1 GCA_902796625.1 uncultured Pseudomonadota bacterium | reverse complement strand
GTCGTAGCATAAACCGGCACTGTCACAGCCGTTAGCTCCGCTAAACACGCGGATGTTTGCGCGTTCGCCCCATATTTTTAATTGCTCGACTGCTGCGGCTCGAAATGTATCGGCGGCAATAAACGAAACTTGTTTACCCTGTTGCTGCATTTTAACGGCTAATTTGCCGATAGTAGTGGTTTTACCGGCTCCGTTAACTCCAACCATTAAGATTACGTACGGCTTTTTAGAACTGTCGAGAGGAAAGCTCTGTTCACAAGGCTTTAAGATTGCCGCAATTTTTTGTGCTAATATTTGTTTGACCTCATCTTCGCTTATTTCTTTATCTAATTTTTGGGCTGCCAGTTCTGCAATGAGCGTAGCTGATGTCGAAATTCCGAAATCGGATGAAATTAATAAATCTTCTAACTCATTTAAGGTATCTTGATCCAGTTTTTTCTTTGTAAAGATATCGGCCAAACCAGCCGACAGAAGATCTGATGATTTTTTTAGTCCGATACCGAGTTTTTCCCAAAATTTTACCATTATTCCTCACTTAATTCTCTGAGTATTGCTGCCCGTCGGCGTCTTTCTGCCATCGGGATTTGCACCATTTTTGCCGCCGGAGTTCCGGAACGTTCCGAATATGGAAAAACATGCAGTTTATTAATTCCGGCTTCACCAACCAAATTACAAGTATTATTAAAGGCTTCAAGCGTTTCGGTCGGAAATCCGCAAATAAAATCTGCACCAAATCGCGCATCTGGTCGGATTTTACGGATTTTACGGCAAATATCTATTACTTTTTCACGCGTATGACGACGGCCCATTTTTTTCAGCACGTTATTATCACCCGATTGTACGGAAAAATGGAAAAAAGATGCAATGCGCTGATTATCATTAATTATGCGGATAAATTCGTCATCGACGGCTGCCGGATCTAATGAGCCGAAAGTTAAAATCGGCAGTTCGGGAATTTTAATCAGAATATCGCTGACTAATTTATTGAACGATGGCTTATATGAGCATAAATCTATTCCGGTCAGGCAAATTTCCTGATATCCGTTAGCAACCAGATTCTGTATTTGCCGAATAATAATCTCTTCGGCAACAGAGCGGTTATGTCCGCGGACATAAGGCACTATGCAATAACTGCAGCGATGATCACACCCTTGCTGCACTTGAACAAAGGCCTTTTGTTTGCCTTCAAAACCGGTAACCAAAAAATTATCGCAAGCATCGTCAACGAAAATGTCTCCGACTTGTTTCTTATCGGCAAAAATTGCTTCGACATACTTTTCGATTTCTTTTTTTTCCTTATTTCCCAAAACCAGACTGACTTCACTCATGGATGCATATTTATCAGCTTGAAATTGCGCTGAACAGCCGGTTACGATAATTTCGGCCTTCGGATGTTCACGTTTAAGCTTGCGGACCATTTGCCGACACTGTCTTTCGGCCTCGCCGGTTACGGCGCAGGTATTAACTACAATCAGGTGATCGTAGTTTTGAAGTTTTTCTTTGATAACCTCGGATTCATAAGCATTAATGCGGCATCCGAAAGTGACGACTTCGACCATTGTAAATTCCTTTGCTGCGATATTAGCAAAAAAAAAATTTATTGCAAATACTTTATTGTAAATCGCCAATATTGATACTTATAAGTGTTTTCTTGTATTGTTTCAACTTTTTATCCACTTTTAATCATTATGCTTAACCTTATGAAATATATGATTTTTTAAGAAATATAAACAAAATATATAGGCAAAAATGAAAATAATGCTTGCTTAATTTATAAAAATTGTGCTAATGAAAAGCAACAGGCAATTTTGTCTGAAAAAATTTGTTTTAATTTTAAGAGGTTATTTTATCATGACTGATGATACCGCAGAACGCGTAAAAAAGATTGTTGCTAAACATTTGGGTGTTGATGAATCCAAAGTTGTTGAAACAGCCAGTTTTATTGATGATTTAGGCGCTGATAGCTTAGATACAGTTGAATTGGTAATGGCTTTTGAAGAAGAGTTCGGTTGCGAGATTCCTGATAAAGCTGCAGAGAAAATCTTAACAGTTAAAGATGCAATTGATTACTTATCAAAGAACGCATAGTTATTGAAGCTTTATTGTATAAAACTCGCTTGTGTGCTATCTAAGCGAGTTTTTTTGCTAAAATAGATAGGAGTTTATATGAAAAGAGTTGTGGTAACCGGACTGGGAGTTGTTTCTCCATTCGGACGCGGGGTTGATTATAACTGGGAGTGCCTTTTGGCCGGAAAGTCAGCTATTAAAAAAATTGAAAATATCGATCTGAAAGATATTCCGGTTCATATAGCCGGACAGGTTCCTTTTGGTGAAGGAGAACACGAATTTAATCCGGATACGGTTATGGCTCCGAAAGATCAGAAAAAGGCTGACCGTTTTATTTTATTCGGTATTGCCGCGGCAAATGATGCTTTAGCCGATGCTAAGTATGAACCGAAGGATTTGAGCTATGAAGAACAGTGCCGTGCCGGTGTGATGATGGGATCCGGAATCGGCGGGCTTAACAATATATACGACAATTCTCTTTCCTTTAATGAAGTCGGGATTAAGCGGATTTCGCCGTTTTTTATTCCGTCTTGTCTTATCAATCTGATTTCCGGTACAGTGTCAATCAATCATGGTTTACGCGGTCCTAACCATTCGTGTGTTACCGCTTGTTCAACCGGAACCCACGCCATTGGCGATGCGGCAAGAATTATTGCGATGGGTGATGCCGATGTTATGGTGGCCGGAGGTGCTGAGTCTGCCGTTAACGTTTTGGGTTTGGCGGGATTTGCCCGTATGCATGCGGTTACGGCAGAATTTAATGATGAACCGGAAAAGGCTTCCCGTCCTTGGGATAAACGGCGTAGCGGATTTGTTATGGGAGAAGGTGCCGGAGCTGTGGTTTTGGAAGAGTTGGAACACGCCAAAGCCCGCGGTGCACACATTTATGCCGAAGTTGTCGGTTATGGAATGAGCGGTGATGCCTACCATATGACGGCTCCGTGTCCGGATGGCGATGGAGCTTATCGCGCTATGAAAATGGCCGCTGATCATGCCAAAGAACACGGAGTGGAAATCGGCGATATAAACTATGTTAATGCTCACGGAACATCAACTCCGCTAGGTGATGTCGGTGAGGCCCAGGCTGTACGGCGTTTGTTCGGCGATAAATTAAATCAGACCTCAATGTCTTCCACCAAGTCTTCAATCGGACATTTGTTGGGAGCCGCCGGAGCTGTTGAAGCGGTTTATACAATTAAAGCCTTGCAAGAACAGGTATGTCCGCCAACATTGAATTTGGAAGATCCTGATGATGAGGTTAAAGATATTGATCTGGTTCCGCTTAAACCAAAGAAAAAGGAAATTAAAGCGGCAATGTCCAATTCATTCGGTTTTGGCGGAACAAATTCTTCGCTGATTTTCAAAAAATTCTCATTATAAGAGGCAGAAAATGAAAAAAATGCTGTTGCTCCTTAAAATAAGTTGCCTTATTTTAGGGCTGTCGGCGGCGTTTTTTTATGGCTATATTCAAAATCTGATAAACCGTGAAATACTGCTCGATGAACCGAAGATAATTCAAATAACCAAAGGAGAATCTTTGCGTAAAATTGCCGATAATTTGCAAGAAAACGGATTGGTTGAAAAGGCTTATTTCTTCGAAATATATTCTAAAATTAATAAAATATATCCGCAAATTAAAGCCGGAGAATATTTGGTTGCCAATAGTGTTTCTTTGAAAAAACTGGCAGACATTTTAACCAGTGGCAAAGTCTATTTGCGTAAAATTACTTTTGCCGAAGGTTTGACAACGCGTGAAATAGCTGAAATATTGTATGATAATAATCTTCTCGACGGGGATTTTAGTATTCCGCCGGAAGGATATTTTTTGCCGGAAACCTATACATTTTCTCGCGGAGAAATGCGGCAAAATATTGTTGAACAAGGGCAAAAAGCCATGCAAGATTTTTTGCAATCGTCCTGGGATAATCGTGAACAGAATTTGCCGTTGAAAAATAAAGAGGAATTATTGATTTTAGCGTCGATAGTCGAAAAAGAAACTGGAGTTGCCGCTGAAAGGCCGCAAGTAGCCTCAGTGTTTATTAACAGATTGCGTAAGGGAATGTTATTACAGACCGATCCGACGGTTATTTACGCTTTAACCAAAGGGCAAAAGGAACTGGAACGCCCTTTGACCAGAAAAGATTTAACGATTGATAGTCTGTATAATACCTATAAATATGCCGGCTTGCCGCCAAAGCCGATTTGTAATCCGGGAAAAGCATCTATTTTAGCGGCGGCACATCCGGATACAACGCCATATTTATATTTTGTTGCTTCAGGTAAT
>CADBPX010000002.1 GCA_902796625.1 uncultured Pseudomonadota bacterium | reverse complement strand
TTATAAAAAAAAGAATCTGCAACAACAGATTCTTTTTTTGTACGTTTTCACGGCATGAAATCGTCAATTCGAAAAACATTGACATATATATACAGTCCTAACAACGAAAAAGTCATACCCAGACCCCACAAGGTCATCACCAGTTCATCCATAGGCTTAACTGCAACATTGATGAACGGAGACCATGCTTCATTAAGGCCGTAAACAGCCATCACAGCAGATGTGATTATTGAGCAAACCCACAAAACCAAACAGCCCAGCAATGCCAAATACTTTTTATTGCAAAAAGCGTTTTTCATGCGTGGAATGTACATCAGCAACCACACGGCTATTCCCAAATAAGCGATCAGGAAAGCCAAAAAAATAAAAATATCCATAAAATCAATAGTTAAGTTAATAATTAAATTTGTCAAAAACTTATCACAATTAACATTATTTGTCAACATACAAACCTTTATTAGCATAATAAATACATATTTTTTGTTGATTTATATGACTTATGCTTATATATTATTGAGCAGTGAAAGGGACGAAATGAAAAAAAATTTGATAATTTCAGCCGTTATTGCTCTGGTGGCTTTTGGCTATCCGCAAAGTGGTACGGCTGCGGATAATGATGATACAGCTTTGGAAACATATAATCGCGCCATGTTTAATTTTAACTCGGTTGCCGACTATTATGTTATTAAACCGGTGGCAAAAGGATATAGAGCAATCACCACCGAATTTATTCGTGAACGTGTTCATAATTTTTTCAGCAATCTGAAAGAACCGGCGTCTATAATCAATCATACTTTGCAGGGTAATTTGGCCGATACGGGAAATTCAACCGGACGTTTTTTGGTTAATTCAACTTTGGGGCTGTTGGGAACATTTGATGTAGCTTCGGGCTGGGGGCTCAAAAATAATAAAACCGATTTTGATGAAACACTGGCAAAGTGGTGCGTTCCGGATGGGCCGTTTATTGTGTTACCGCTATTAGGCCCGAGTACACCGCGAGCAACAACCGGTATGGTTGCCGATGGATTTGCCAACCCAACTTATTGGGCTGATTATTACGCAACATTCAATAAAGACTGGCAAAAATACAGTTTCTACTATGGCTTGACGGCTCTCGGCTTTGTTAGTGTTCGTGAAGAAAAAATCGAATTTTTAGATAACTTAACGGAAAATTCGGTTGATCCGTACAGCACAATTAAATCAGCTTATATTCAAAACCGCTTAAAACTCAATGTTTGTGCCGATAAAAATAATCCAAGCAACGAAGCCAGTTACGATTTTGATTTTGATGATGAAGAATAATTTTTGATGTAAAGGACTGAAAAATGAAAAAAATTTTAACTTTTATATTTTTGAGTTTATTTGCAACAACAATGCAAGCTCATGCCACAATAAATGCACAAAAAGCCGAAACATTTATTAAAAATGTTACCCAACAAGGTATTGAAGAATTAATTAATTCCAATGTTTCGGAAGCAGAAAAAAAAGCTCGCTTTACCAAGTTGTTTAATCAGGATTTGGATCTTGACTTTATCGGAAAATTTGTCTTAGGACGCTATTGGCGTACGGCAACGCCACAGCAACGGACAGATTTTATTGATGTTTATCGCAAACTGAATATTCAAACATGGTCCGAACGCTTTAACGAATTTAAGGGTAAACATTTTGAATTTTTAGGAACCGAAACCTCAAAATCGCCGGATCAGCTCTTTGTTAATACTCAGGTTCCGATGGAAGAAGGCGCACCGGCTTCGGTAAAATGGCGGGTAAAAGAAACAAACGGATCTTTACGCATTGTCGATATAATTATCGAAAATGTCAGTTTAGCCCAAACCGCGCGTAGCGAATATACCTCATATATTCAGAAATCGCCGCAAGGAATTAATGGCTTAATTAATGATTTAAGAAAAAAATTGAAATAGGAATTAAAATTGATTCTTACCCGAAAATCTGTTGTATAATTTGTAATCTTAGTTAAGGTAACGTTTTATGATTGTTGACGGCAATAATAAAAAGCAAAGAAATATACTGATTAATAAGTGTTTTTACAGAACAACCGTAAAAATTATGGATTTCTTTGCGCAAAAAGGCGATGGTGACTATGCCAATAAAACTATTGAGGCTATCGCCGCTTATAACGATATTGCACAAAAGAAAAAGCGCAACAATTATGATCAGGATTATAATATTGCGTTTGAAACAATCGATACCGCGATCAAAGATGTTGCCAATAAGGTCTTCTACATTTATGGCGCCGATAGTTTTGATATGGCCTATGATTCCTTCCGCAACTACAATTATGTGCAAACAGTTCGGGGACAGCTGCATAAAAAAAATTTGAAGTAAAGCTGTTAATTTCTCATAGTTTTAATTGCGAATTAGCTGAGTTTATTTGATAATAAACTCAGTATTTTTTTCTGAGAGGTTAACATGAAACAAATTTCCGTTATAGGCCCGGGCCGTTGGGGAACGTTTTTAGGTTGGTACGTCGCAAATTATTGCGATGTTGAAACTGTTCTGATCTATGGTTTTGAACAGGCACCAGATTTTCAACGTCTAAAAAATGAACGTAAAAATGACTATCTGACTTTAAGTGATAATATAATTATGTCATCCGATATCGAAAAAGCTTTGAATAACGATTTTATTATCATTTCTATCAGTTGTCAGAATTTGCGTAATTTAGCTAAGCAGCTTAATAATTATAACATTGCTGGAAAAACATTTTTATTGGCTATGAAAGGGCTGGAAGAACCTTCGGCAGAAATTTTAGCCGATGTATTTTTAAGCGAAATAAACCAAAAAGTCCATGTCGGAACCTTGGGCGGACCGGGACATGTCGAGGATTATATGCGCAAAGTACCTTCTGCCGCAGTTATTGATAGTTACGAACCGGAAACCCAAGATCGTATCATCAAATTTATGCAAAGTGACTTAATTCGCTTCTATTACGGAAATGATATTATCGGCAATCAAGTCGGTGCTGCCTTGAAAAATGTTATCGGACTGGCTGCCGGAATTCTTGATGGCTTAAATTGGTATGGATTAAAGGGAGCTTTGATGGCACGGGCACCGGTTGAAGTCGGACGATTAATTAAATTTAAGGGGGGAAACCCGATGTCTGTATACGGTCTGGCTCATTTAGGTGACTATGAAGCTACCCTGTTTTCACGAAACAGTCACAACCGTATGTTTGGTGAAATGTTTGCTAAAGGCGAACGCTATGGAAAATTGGCCGAAGGTGTAGATACCTTACGTGCCGTTAAGGCAATTGCTGATCGTGAAAACATTGATATGCCAATATGTCAAGCCTTATACAAGGTTTTGTTTGAAGAAGCCGAAATTAAACCGACAATCAAAACATTGTTTGAGCGTTCGTTAAAAAAAGAATTCTGAGATATCTAAACAATAAAACCCCCACTGAGTAACCAGCGGGGGTTTTATCTTTCAGAAAATACCTGTTTTTTTTAATTACATCTGACGAACCATTACTGGTTGTTGCGGACGAAGGCAATTGCCATCGGTACAAACTTCTGCTCTGTTGAACGGACGTTCCTCATAAGAAGTTGATTCAGTTGTACGTGGCTCATATACTGTACGATATGTTGTGTTTCTGTATACAACCTTCACAGGTGTTCTAACAGTATATTCTCTTGCCGGGCAACCACCACAATTCTGTGCGATTGGCGCCGGAGCCGGTTGATATACAACAGGAGCAGCTGCTACAACAGGAGCTGGTTTAGGAGCTTCCTTAATTAATGTATCACTGCAACCTTCACGACCGGCATACTGATAGCCGCGGCCGTTATTTGGATTATCACTGGCACAAGCTGTCAAACCGGCAGTCAGAACCAGAACTGATAAATAAAATAAATTTTTCATAAATACCTCCAGTTAATTTTCTGAAAACTTTGCATATTCATTGCTAATTTTATTATTAACAAAAAATTAATTATTTGTTAAGCATTTTTTTACTTTTTATTAAAAAATGTACAAAAAAATAAGAAAATGATCGTTTTTTTGGACATTTTCTTAAGAATTTTATAAAAAAAACTTTTTTTCGTTATTTTTCAGTAAATCAATATTTTTAAATGTTTTGCAATATAACATATTGATTATAAATGATTTTACTAATAATTTCCGATTCGTTTTTTTTATAAGTTTATTTTCTATATAATCGCATAAGATAAAAAAACAACCCGACGTTTACATTGCCGAAAGTTCTTCAGATGTTAATTCTTTCTTTTCCTCGCCGGAATATACAACTCCGGATACAGCTTTACCCTCTTCATAGACAATCTCGGCAACAATCTCCCCTTCGTCATTATATGACTTTTGAGTACCATTTTTAATACCGTTAACAAAGTTCATTTCATTGTGAACACTGCCGTCGGGATAATAATGATAAAGAGATCCGTTCAACCGTCCTTTAAAGAACAGAGTCAAATATTGCAGCTTGCCTTCTTTATCATAAAATTTTCCTTGCCCATGCGGTAAACCGTTAAGGCTTTCAATTTCCATTTTAACATTGCCATCGTCATAATATGTTTTATATAAACCGTTTATCGGTTGTTCATTGGTATTATACACCACCCCATTTATTGTGGTGGTATTATTTTCGTTATAAACTTCACTACGGTCCGATTTTCCGCAACTAAACGCAAAGGCAATAATTATGCAAACATATGCTAATTTTTTATTCATTTCACCATCCTGTATTTACACAGTAAATTTAGGCAATTTTATAAGTGATGTCAAATACCACTGCCGATGAACCCACAACTTATCAATGTAAGCTCTTTAAATGCATTCTGACATTATCTACATTAAAATTTATTATTACTGCATATGGGATTATAAGCGAATAACCGCGCCACCCCAAGTAAAACCGGCTCCCATGGCTGTTAAAACCAAGACATCACCGTCTTTAAACAAGCCTTTTTGATGACTTTCGGATAAAGCCAA
Source organism: uncultured Pseudomonadota bacterium (assembly GCA_902796625.1). Lineage (GTDB taxonomy): Bacteria > Pseudomonadota > Alphaproteobacteria > RF32 > CAG-239 > RUG410. The sequence continues at coordinate 2,318 of CADBPX010000002.1, read as the reverse complement.
CGGAATAGATGCTGCTGATGTGTTACCATGGTGATCCAAAGTTATGATGACTTTGTCTTCCGGAATTTCCAAGCGCTGTCTGACACTGTCTACGATACGAACATTAGCCTGATGTGGAATAAGCCAATCAATATTGCTTTTGCTTAACCCTGCTTCCTGAAGTACAACTTCCGCTGCTTCAGCCAATGAAACCACCGCATGTTTGAACACTTCTTTACCGTCCATTGTTACAACCCCAGGAGATTGAGTCGATGATACGCCTCCGGTTGTCTTTAAACAATCATATAGAGCACCATCAGCGTATATATGCGTACTCAAAACACCTCTATCAGAACTTTTACCGGTTCCGGCTTCGGCTTGCAGCACAACTGCTCCGGCGCCGTCACCAAACAAAACACAAGTGTTGCGGTCTTGCCAATCGACAATTTTTGATAAACACTCCGCACCGGCAATAACTGCCGTTTTAACCTGTCCTAAGCGAATCATGTTATCAGCCAGAGTTAAAGCATAAACAAATCCTGAACAAGCTGCCGATATATCAAAAGCCGGAACACCGGAACGAAAACCTAAATTACCGGCAATTTTGACTGCTGTTGACGGAGTGGTATTATCAGGGGTAATAGAGGCCAATATTAACAAATCAATATCTTCCGGCTTTAATCCGGCATCTTTGATTGCATTTGAAACTGCCTGACCGGCTATAACTGATGTTGTCTCTGTTTCAGCAATGTGGCGGCTTCGAATCCCCGTACGCGAGCGAATCCACTCGTCACTGGTTTCGACCATGTGCGACAAATCATCATTAGTAAGAATTTTTGCAGGCAAACAATGCCCAAATCCGATAAGTTTACTTCTAATAAACATCATATAAAATATCCTGCGACAATTCATCTAAATCGACATGCTCGATTTCATCGCGAATCGTCTGCACAAAATTCTGACGTACCAACTTCGAAGCATTATCTATGGCATACGAATACCCAAGAGCATCGGTTCCGCCGTGGCTTTTTACGGATAAACCGTTCAAGCCGACGAACATTGCTCCGTTATATTTACGCGGATCCATCGTTTTCTTTAGTTTTAGAATAACCGGAATTAAGAACGGCAAACCGATTTTCGCCATAACAGACTTTTTGATGGTGGTTTTCAGCATTCCGCCGACCAGCTTAGCCGTACCTTCCATGGTTTTCAAGGCAATATTACCGGTAAATCCGTCGGAAACAATAACATCAGCATATCCCTCACCAATTTGATGCGGTTCGATATAGCCGATAAAATTCAAATCAAGATGCGTGCTTTTAATCATTTTAGCCGCCTGATGAATTTCTTCACGGCCTTTCATCTCCTCAGCTCCGATATTCAGCAGAGCAATTTTAGGGCGTTCAATACCTAATGTATGGCGAGCCAGAATATTACCGATAATGGCAAATTCGGCCAAGTTAACGGCATTACATTCCGTATTAGCCCCTAAATCCAACATAACACACATTCCGTTTTTATGCGGAATATTGGTACATATTGCCGGGCGATGAACTTTTTGTATGGTTTTTAATATCATTTTTGAAATAGCCATCAACGCACCGGTATTACCGGCAGAAATAATGGCTTGAGCATTTCCTTGACGCACGGCATCAATGGCCATATACATACTGGTATTCTTGTTGCGAATCACTTGCGAAGGCTTATCTTCGTTGCGCACGCATTCCGGAGCATGTATAACACGACAGAAACTCTTCAGTTGCGGAAATCTTTTCATTTCCTCATTAACTTTCGTTTCATCACCGAATAACAAAAACTTTATATCCGGATTGTTCTTATGGGCAATTGCGACTCCTTCAACGACAACACGAGGGGAATAATCCCCTCCCATTGCATCTAAGGATATGACCAGATCATTTTCAGTCAAGGTCTACTCCACTTAGTTCTAAAAATTACTTTGCCACCTTTTGGGCAACAACTTCTTTACCATCATATTGGCCGCATTTAGCGCAAACATGATGAGGTCTTTTCAATTCGCCGCAGTTCGGGCATTCTTGATAAGCGTTAGGCGTCAACGCATCATGAGAACGGCGCATATCGCGGCGAGATTTTGATACTTTTTTCTTTGGTGTAGCCATTTTATTCTCTTTTTGTTAATTAATTACACAAACATTCGACGACACTTTTACCACATACTTCTACAAAAAGCAAGCAGTTTTAATCTTTTCGAATGATTGTGTTGAGTTGTATATACATTTTACAAAATTTGCAAGTATTTTTTTTATTTTTTATTACACTCACTTAATTTTGCAAAATTTACAATTAATCGTTACGTTGCG
>CADBPX010000001.1 GCA_902796625.1 uncultured Pseudomonadota bacterium | reverse complement strand
TCAGCATCAAGCTTAGTTACCGAAACCACATTTTCATTATCGGCGGTTCTAAACAAAATAACACCTTGCGTTTTACGACCGGCGACACGAATGTCATCAACCGGCATCCGGATAAGTTTTCCACCGTCCGTTACCATCATAATTTCTTTATCATCTTCAATCGGGAACGAACTTACAACCTCCTTATTGCGTGGTGACATTTCCATATTGGCAATACCTTGCCCCCCACGTCCGGTAACTCGGTATTCATATGATGATGAACGTTTACCGTATCCGGTTACAGTCACCGTTAAAATAAATTCCTCTAGTGCCTGCATTTGTGCGAATTTTTCCTCGTTCAACAGGTTCATCAATCCGGTCTGATCCGGAGAAATACAACTTACTTCTCCAGTCTCAGCATCAATACGCTTCATTGCTGATGAAATTTTCAAATATTCTTCACGTTCATCAGCATTGGCTGTAATATGCTTCAAAATAGACATAGAGATAACGGTATCACCCTTTGCCAACTTAATACCGCGTACGCCGGTTGAATTACGACCGACAAACACGCGCAAATCGGCCACCGGAAAACGAATGCACTTACCCTGCTTCGTTGCCAGCATAATGTCATTATTATCATCGCATAATGCCACATTAACCAACTTATCGCCATCATCAAGCTTCATCGCAATCTTACCATTAGCTTGAACGCGAACAAAATCCATCAAACTGTTACGACGAATATTACCGCTGGCTGTTGCAAATGCAATTGACAAACCTTGGCACTCTTCCTCATTTTCCGGAAGCTTCATAATTGCGGTAATATTTTCCCCTTGTTCCAGCGGCAACAGATTAATAAACGGCTTACCTTTGGAAGTCGGCGACCCTAGCGGCAGTTTATAAACCTTCATTTTATAAACAATACCTTTACTGGAGAAGAACAGGACCGGAGTATGCGTGCTGGCCACAAACAATCTGGTAACAAAATCTTCCTCTTTGGTTGTCATTCCGGACTTGCCTTTTCCGCCCCGTTTTTGTGCTTTATATGCATTCAACGGAACACGTTTGATATAACCTTCTTCAGTAACCGTAACCACCATCTCTTCACGTTGAATCAGTGATTCGATATCTTGATTATATTCAATATCTTCAATTGTTGTCATACGTGGCGTTGCATACTCATCTTTAACTGCAACCAACTCATCACGCATAATCGCGTATAGTTTTTCACGGCTGGATAAAACTGACAAATATTCCTTAATATCAGCCCCTAAAGCCACCAACTCATCATGAATCTTATCACGTTCCAAACCGGTTAAACGCTGTAATTTCAAATCCAAAATAGCTTTTGCCTGATCTTCAGAAAGCATATAAATACCATTAACAACCTTACGATCCGGTTCATCGATCAATTCTACCCAGCTTTCAATTGTTCCGGCTGCCCATTGTGTATTAATTAACTTCTCACGCGCATCTTGCGGTGTTGGCGCATTTTTAATCAACTCAATTACCGGATCCAAATTTTCCACGGCAATTGCCAAACCGACTAAAACGTGAGCTCTATCCCGTGCCTTATTAAGACGATAGATTGTTCGCCGGCGAATAACTTCTTCACGAAATTCGACAAACGTTGAGATGATATCCTTTAAGTTCATCATCATCGGCCGTCCGCCGTTAATAGCCAGCATATTCATACCGAAACTTGTCTGTAGTTCTGTGTATTTATAGAGCTGGTTTAAAATCACATCGGCCTGAAAATCACGCTTAACTTCAATAACTATGCGTACTCCTTGACGATCAGATTCATCTCTGATATCTGAAATACCCTCCACACGCTTATCTTTCACCAACTCAGCGATATGCGCCACCAGATTAGCTTTATTTACCTGATAAGGAACTTCATGGACAATAATAGCTTCTTTATCCTTACGAATTTCCTCAATAGAACATTTCGCGCGCATCATAACCGAACCGCGACCGGTCAAATAAGCTTGGCGTGCGCCACCGTAACCCAATATCAAACCTCCGGTTGGAAAATCAGGTCCCGGTACGATTTTAATTAACTCTTCAATCGAAATATCAGGATTATCGACATATGCGCAACACGCATCTATAACTTCGCCCAGATTATGCGGCGGAATATTAGTGGCCATACCGACAGCAATACCATTTCCACCATTGACCAACAGATTCGGGAAACGTGCCGGCAACACTGTCGGTTCCTGCAATGATTCATCATAGTTCGGCATAAAATCGACTGTATCTTCGTCCAAGTTGTCGGTCAAACAAGCTGAAACCTTAGCCAAACGTGCTTCGGTATAACGCATAGCCGCCGCGCCATCTCCGTCCATTGAACCAAAATTACCTTGTCCATCGACTAAGGTCAGACGCATCGAAAAAGGTTGTGCCATACGCACCATCGCTTCGTAAATTGAACTATCGCCATGCGGGTGATACTTACCCATAACATCACCGACAATACGCGCTGATTTACGATAAGGCTTAGTACTATCATAACCATTTTCATACATGCCGTAGATAATACGCCGATGCACCGGTTTCATACCGTCTCTGGCGTCCGGCAAAGCACGAGAAACAATAACGCTCATGGCATAATCCAAATACGAGCGGCGCATTTCTTCCGAAATCATGGTCGGAGAAATGTTATCGGTTTTAACAACGGTTACTTCTTGATTTTCCTCAGTCACTTTATACCTCTTTTACATATTAAAATAAAACTGTCTGAATATAGCAAAAACTCCCACTGAGAGGAATTTTTTTTTCCGTTTTATCCACCTGTAAAAGATGTTTATTATTCTAAAATAATCTGTTTAAGAAGATTTTCGCTGCTTTGGACAGCCATATCCACATTTTCTTTTAAATTGACCATTCCGTCTTGATAGGTATTACGCACAACTTGTTCGGTTTGCCGAACAATATTATTCGAAGTGTTACGTGGGCTCTGCTCTTCATTTTCACGTGATGAAAATGCTGAACTTACGATATAATACAATGCTGCCAAAACAATAATAATTACTGCATATTTTATTAATCTGATCATATTTCCCCCTTTATCAGATTAATTATTTAAACAATAACTATCGCCTTTCAAGATAAACCACCCGAAAGAATTAGAAATATTTAAAACGAAAAAAACTCCTCGATAAGGAGTTTTATTGGTGCCCTGAAGAAGACTCGAACTTCCACTGCCTGAGGCAACATGCACCTGAAGCATGCGCGTCTACCAATTCCGCCATCAGG